>CAZEGE010000165.1:0-4896 GCA_964511765.1 uncultured Anaerolinea sp. | reverse complement strand
ACTCGTCTTTACAAGGACGAGTTCACTGGCTATTCACTTGCCAAATTTCAACAGGACCTGCTGGCAGGTCTGACCGTTGCCGCGGTTGCGCTTCCGCTGGCGCTGGCGTTCGGGGTTTCCTCGGGCGCGTCTGCCGCGGCGGGGTTAGTCACTGCCATCCTGGCGGGCTTCATCATGGGTGCGCTCACCGGCGCGCCGTTCCAGATCAGCGGACCCACGGGCGCGATGTCTGCGGTGTTGATCGTGCTTGTACAGCGCTACGGTCTCGAAGGCATCTGGGTCGCGGGTTTGTTCTCGGGCGTGCTCCTGCTCCTCATCGGTCTCCTGCGCCTTGGTCGCTTCATCGCCTTCATCCCCGCGCCCGTCATCAGCGGCTTCACCTCGGGCATCGCCCTCATCATCTTCATCGGTCAAATTGACAACTTGCTCGGCGTCAAAACTCCCGCCGTTGAAACCGCCGCGGGTAAATTCATCGGATATTTTCAAGGCGGATTCACTCCCAGTCTCCAGTCGCTAGTTCTCGGATTAATCGTGATCGGAACCATGCTGTTCATGCCGAAAAAATGGACAGCGCGTTTCCCCGCTTCGCTCCTTGGACTTATCCTCGCCACGCTTCTCAACTGGACTTTGAACTGGTCCCCCCCAACCATCGGAGCCATCCCTCAGACTCTTCTCCTGCAAGACCGCCTCAGCCTCGCCAACGTCCCCTGGACGAATCTCCCCGAATTCATCGCTCCCATTTTGACGATCACCGCGCTTGGCGCAGTGGAATCTTTATTGGCTGGCGCAGTCGGTTCCAACATGACGGGCATCCGCATGCAGGCGAATCAAGAACTGATCGCGCAAGGCCTTGGTAATATGCTGATCCCCTTCTTCGGCGGAGTCCCTGCCACAGCCGCGATTGCGCGCTCCAGCGTGGGAATCAAATCAGGCGGACAAACCCGCCTGGTCAGCATTGTCCACGCGGTTGGATTATTGCTGTCCATGTTTCTGTTTGCGCCTTTCATGGCGCGAATTCCCCTCGCCGCGTTGGCGGGCGTGCTCATGGTCACTGCCATCCGCATGAACGAATGGAATGCAATCCAATTTATCTTCGGCAAGCGCTTCAAAACCGACATGCTCGCCTTTACGATCACCATGCTGGCCACCATCGTTCTCGACCTGACGCAAGCCATTCTGATCGGCTCCTTCCTCGCGGGCGCAGTTTTCCTAAACAAAATCGCCGGCATCGAAGTCAATGTACAGGATGTGGATATTGAAAGACTCAAACAAAAGGGAATTGAAACCGCTGGCAAGTGCAGGCATGTGCGCGTGGCCTTCCTGACGGGTCCGCTCTTCTTCGCGGCGACGGGCCAATTCAACGAAGCCTTTGGGAATCTGAACGAAACCCATGCCTTGATATTGTCCATGCGAGGCGTATCGTTAATTGACACGGCGGGTTTGGAAGCGATCCGCATTTTACATGAACGCTTACATAAACTGGACGGGACGCTGATGTTTGCCGGAATCCACGACAACGCCCGCAACATGATGGAACGCGGCGGCCTGGTAAAAATGATCGGCGAGGAAAATTTCTTTTGGTCGAGCGACCAGGCCATCGTCGAGGCGGAGAGGCGGGAGTGCAGGTTTTGTTAAGCAGCTCTCATCCTCAAATGACAATGGTTCACGAATATTTCTACCCTTAAGTAATTTGTGTCCCTGGTGATCAATTCTTTTGCAATAATTTCCGCGTGCCCGGAAAATCCCGGTAATATCCCCGATAACTATCCGGCAGGAGCGCAGCGATGCGACACATGACTTCATCCATGGCGGATTGGAGTAAAACATCCCGTTCCGCGCCTTTGACAGATTTAATATCGGGCGGGAAATACATTTCATCCCCCGCGGTGATCGTGATCTTTAATTTCTTGAATTTCTTCCATCTCGCAACGACCTCGGCATCCTCCGTCCCTGTCAGAGCAACGGGGATAATTCCCACGCCTGCCGAACTCGCAATGTAAATCGCGCCAGGCTCCGCCTTGAGCAAACTGGCGGTCTTTGAGCGGGTGCCTTCAGGCGCAATCACCATCACTCCCCCATTTTTCAAACGTGTAATGAACTCGCGCATGGCCTTCATGTCCGCCTGCCCGCGCGTGAGCCAGGTGACTCTTAACCAGCGGGCGATCATTCGCGCAAAAAAATATTTCTTATATTTGTCCGTTAATGGGTGGATCAGATCGTTGTTGTCGATCACGTAATACAGCACCAGCGAATCGAGTCTGCCCAGATGATTCGAAGCCAGCATATAACCACCCTTCGGCAGTTTGCTCACATCGCCGAGCACTTCGATATCTGCGAACAGGGGCAGTATCTTTCGTGCAAAAAAGCGGACGGATGCGCTCACTGGTTTTCCGCCGATATTTCCTTCAATCTTGGATGTCCGGCATAATATCCGCGATTTTTTTCAGGCAGCATCACTGCAATGCGGCACATGATTTCATCGGTATATTGCTGTAAGACTTCCTCGCGATTCTCCTTTGGGAAAGGCGGGAGCGTAAACGACCTGCCGGCCCGCAATTTGATCTGCGTGCGGTGGAAACGCTTGAGATTGCCCAGAAAGATCCGATCCTCCGTCCCTGAAATTGCAACCGGCACGATCTGCCATCCCATTTTGGAGGCGAGGTAAGCCACGCCGGGTTTGCCCTGCGCCATCTTTTCATCCCGGGCGCGCGTGCCTTCAGGTGCGATGACCAGCGTCTGCCCGGCCTCCATGCGCTTCATCATTTCACGCATGGCTTTGAGGTCCGGATTGAAGCGGTCGATGAATATAAAATTGAGATGTTTTCCCAACCAGCGCAGAAGAGCATTCTCCTCCCATTTTTCAGCGACCGGGATAAACAGATTCCAGTTATCCAGCCCATAGTAAGCCATCGGCGCATCCAAAATTCCGAGATGGTTGACGGCGATCACAAACCCGCCCGTTTCGGGCAGGTACTCATAGCCAGAGACTTCTATTCTTGTGATCAGCTTCAGGACAGCATGAATAAGCCAGTGCAGGAATTTTTTCATATATTAATTTTACACGCTTTTATGACCTTGCCGGTTAAACCGCCAAATAAAAAATGCCCCATTCGATTGAACAGGACATTCTCCTTGCCTTTCAGATTATCGCCACAAATAATCGAGATTATTATTCTGGTGCCCGCTTTTCTTCATTGCATATTTGTTAAACATTTGGACAAAAGTATCGTAATCGCCCGGGGTCATTTCCACGATCTGGAAGCCGACATTGATATTAAACATGGTTGAGTCATATGGGTCGCGCCGGCACCACTTGGCCCGCGCAACAAAGATCAAATAATTCTTATTGGAGAGTTCCCCCAGCTGGTCGATACGGAGTTTAATATTTACATCGACGGGGATTGGCTGGGCGCTTTCCACCATAAACCCGTTCTCACTAATATCAACGAGTTGACCGATCAGTTTTCCGGTCAACTCGTCAAAAACGCGCATATGGTAGGTAAAATTCTTTCGTTCCAGGTTTCGTCGTTCGGCTGTCATGAAATGGAGACCTCCTTAACATAAATAATGACTACCTCAGTATAAAACAATAATCACCAGGGAGCAAGTTCCATTAGGAATCAATCGAAAAAATATGTGTCAGGATCGTGGCTCCCGAACCGCCAATATTCTGAGCCATGCCAATCTTTGCGCCATCCACCTGCGTTTTTCCGCATTCCCCTCGCAATTGCTGGACAACCTCCACAATTTGATACATGCCGGTGGCTCCGACTGGATGGCCTCGGGCCTTCAATCCGCCGCGAGTACAGACGGGCACTCTGCCCTGTGGGCTGATCTCGTTATCGAGGCCCAACCGTACCCCCTGGCCTCTTTCAGCAAATCCGCTCGCCTCGAGGGAAAGCGCCGCCATGATCGAGAATGCGTCATGGATCTCAAAGATATCAATCTCCCTGGAAGTAACGCCCGCCATTTCATAGGCTTTTTTGGAGGATAAAAAAGCCGCCTGCAAAAACAACGGATCTTTCCGTGAATGGACCGCGATCGTATCCGTGGCTGCAGCCGAGGCGGCGACAAGGATCTTCGGTTTGCGCATCACTTTTTCAGCCGGGACGATGATGACGGCCGCCGCGCCATCTCCTATCGGAGAGGCATCCATCAAATTAATGGGTGTCGCCACCATGGATGATTTTTCAAATCGTTCCACTGTTAATTTTTCGTGCAAACGCGCATAGGGATTGTGCATGGCGTTGGCATGTGCGTTAATTGAAAATGGGGCAAAGTCTTCATGCTTCCAGCCGAACTCGTGCATATATCTTCGCATGACGAGAGCGTTAATGCCCACAAAGGAAATCCCCTGTTCGCCTTCATAATCTGCATCGGCGGCAGTGGCCAAGGCGGCGGTGACATCGCGCCCGGCCTTGTCCGTCATTTTTTCGACACCCACTACCAGCGCAGATTCTATCTCGCCGGAGGCCACAGCCATCAGCGCGGCACGAAACGCCGCCGCTCCTGAGCCACAGGCCGCTTCTATCTTAACCGCTTCCTGCTTCCACAACCCGATCCAATCCGAAAAAAAAGCGCCGAGCTGATTCTGCCCGCTGACCATTGAAGAAAGCATATTGCCGATATAAAGCGCGTCAACTTTTTCAATGCCTGCATCCTGCATGGCGGCAAAGGCGGCTTCCCCGCCGATCTCGCGCAGGGATTTATCCCACTGCTCATCTACCTTTGTTTGACCAATTCCAAGGATGGCTACCTGTCTCATAAAAGTACCTCGAGTAAATTCTACCGCATCCTGCTATCAGGAACTATCATAACGGAGGAACAAAACCGTTGCGGGTTCGTCCATTTCTTGCTATGCTTGCAGAGCGCCGCCTCAATCATCAAACCGGAAAC
>CAZEGE010000164.1:0-5074 GCA_964511765.1 uncultured Anaerolinea sp. | reverse complement strand
TCTCCGCCATTCAAGGTGACGGTTTCCGTAACCTGCAGGAAGGCCAGAAGGTCGAATTCACTGTTGAGAAGGGTCCCAAAGGGCCACAGGCCACGAACGTAACTGTTCTGAGCTAGTCAACAAAAAAGAGCCCCGCGTTTCGCGGGGCTCTTTTTGATTCATGGATAAAGTTTAGCGATCGTGCTGGGGATCGCTAAAACCTGTTTCTCATCGAGATGGGTCATTAATAACTACCCCTTGCTCTCCATTCGCCAGCCTGTGCATACACTCGCCCCAAATCTCCTGCGGATAGATGATGGCGTTTGTCCCGGGCAGTTGTTCGATGGATAAGCCGGTGTTCAAATCGATTCCAACTTGTTGATAGGCTTTGTAAATCAATTGACTGCAATAAAAGGCCTCCTCGGTTTCGGCGTTGAGGAAGTTCAGGTTATATATCTTACCGACCTGCGCGAGACAATAATTTGCAACCGTGGTGCGCATATCGGCTTCCTCTTCTTCGGAGAAGTCTTTTCTTTCCAGCGGGGAGGCGATGCCATAGAACGTGTCAAACAACAGTCCGCGTTGACGCGCCATGCATTCTGTATTCCATGTCCCATCAGGCATGTCAAAAGCGATTACCCCGCGCGAACCCGCTTCGACACAACGTCCCGCTGGGCCGACGTACATGGCCACGTGATCCACATCGCCGGGTACGAGACGTCCCACCAGCCGCCAGAATTCGCCCGGCAGAATATCGGGTTTGCCGTTCATCGTGCAGATGATGTCGCCTGTCTGTACCGACAGGCCTTCGATCTCAAACGTATGAATCATGGTTCACCGTATTTATTATACGAGAAACCGATCAAAATGCTTCAAATCAAAAACCCGCCTTTTATCAGGACGGGTTTTAACCAAGCAGATTAATAAACTCTTCAAGTGACATCTGCGCTTGACGAATAATCGAACGCAATACTTGCGGATTCAAGTCCCCAGGGTGGTTCGGGACAGTCACAGTAAATTCCCCCGTTTGAATTGGATGTGACTTCCCTTTTGGCGCACTTTTCGAAAGCCCGCTTTTTCCAGCGCGGCGGTGATCTGGCGCGGTTTAAGTACGGGCAATTTAGGCATACGCCTTAATGGCTATATCTACTTTTAATTTGAAAATTTCCAAAGCCTCAGCAGGAAGTGAATTGCGAGGGTCGTCTTCGACCGGAACAGGACGCAGATAGGGCAGGCCATCTTCAAAGGAGCCTTCGAGATGGAGCGCGGCGGCTTCGAGTAAATTCTTGCGCGCTTCAGAGGAGGTTTTTCCCTGTGAGGCTACATCCAGTTCTGGGCAGAGAACGCTGAATTCATTTTCTTCTTCCCAGATGATGCCAGTAAAGATGAACATGGTCATGGATGATCTCCTGTGAAAATTATACACCTTCCATGAATCAAACACCCGCCTTTTATCAAGCGGGTGTGGTTTCGATAAACTCAACAACCAACTGTTTATTACTTAAGTTACTTGCTCTTCCTCGGCGCCAACCGATTCCTGCCATAACTCTTCGGCGTGGGCGCGGGACGCGGCGGGCGGCGGGCGTCCTCTCGCGGAGCGCCTCGGCCTCGCGCCCCAGTGGCAGACCTCGGCGGGGCGGGAAGCGTGTAGTCGAATTCTGCGAGAGTCTCGCGTTTGAGCGGACTTCCCATGATGCGTTCGAGAATTCGAATCATATCGTTATCTTCATGCGTGACCAAAGTGAACGCGTCGCCTGTGCGTTCTGCGCGGCCGGTGCGTCCAATTCTATGAATGTATGCGTCGGCGGTATCGGGCATGTCATAGTTGATGACGTGCGAAATGCTTTCCACATCCAGCCCGCGCGCGGCGATGTCGGTGGCGACCATGATCTGATGCGTGCCGTTTTTGAAACCCTTGAGCGCAGACTGACGCTGTCCCTGTGAACGATCGCCATGCAGGCTCGTGACCTTGTGCCCGGCGCGCTCGATTTGCTGCGCTACTTTTTGGGCGCGGTATTTCGTACGCGCGAAGATCAGCACGGAATGGGTATCCGTTTTTTTGAGCAGCGCCAGCAGCAATTGCGACTTCAAATGCGGCGGCACAGGATACAAGGCGTGCGTGACCGTATACGCGGGGCGGCTGATGCCCATCGCGATCTTCTGCGGATTTTTGAGCGAGCTCGAGGCGAGAAATTCAACTTCAGATGGGAAGGTGGCCGAGAATAACATCGTTTGCCGCTGCGCGGGTAGAACCTTGATGATGCGCTTCACATCGGGCAGGAAGCCCATGTCGAACATGCGGTCGGCTTCATCCAACACCAGGATTTCAACCTTGCCCAGGCGCGCAAGACCCTGGTTGACGAGGTCCAGAAAACGACCCGGGCAAACGATCAGGATTTCTGCACCCTCACGCAATGCCTTAACTTGGGGCGCGGGTCCGACTCCCCCGTAGATGGTTGCACTGCGAAGCCTGGTCCCGGCTGCGAGCGCCTTGACAACATCGTGAATTTGTTCGGCCAGTTCGCGCGTCGGCGTGACGATCAACACGCGCGTCACATTGCGTGGACCTTCAAGCAGTTTGTTTAAGATGGGTAATACAAATGCGGCGGTCTTGCCTGTGCCCGTCATCGCGGTACCGATAATGTCACGTCCGCGGATAGCGGCTGGGATGGCTGCTTCCTGAATGGGCGTGGCCTTTTCATAGCCAGCCTTTTTGATTCCCTGCATAAGGCGGGAATCCAGATTAAATTGTTCGAAGTTCAAAATATTCCATTTCTTCAGAAGTCTATCAATGTTGGGAAAATGAGCGAATGCTCAATTAAAAACAGCGCGGACTGCTGATATAAGTGAGTCAGCGGATTTGTAAATCAGGGACTCGATAAATTGGTTATAGAAGGATTATAGCACTGAAAAGAACCGTTATTTGTTTTTTCTCTACCGTACATCTCATAAATTGATGTCGTTGCGAGCCGCTGCTCTTGCTCTTCGGCGGCGTGGCAATCTCCTTTTGAATTGAAATATCTCGTAAAACAGGGGATTGCTTCGGGCTAACGCCCTCGCAACGACATTTATACGGTAGAGAGTTTTTTTGATACGAAGGTTCACGCAGAATTGTAGAATCTCAAGCCAGGAACAACACGGCGACGCCGGCAATGGCGAGCAGAGTCCCTGCGATGGCCTGCCAGCCGATTTTTTCCTTAAAGATGAAGTAACTGATCGGAAGCACGATCACCGGTGGGAGCGCCATCAATGTACTGGCAACTCCAACTTCCGCATGCTGTACTGCCAGCAGGGAGGAGGACACGCCAAGCACAGGCCCAATCAAAGCGCCCAGAGCCAGCAGGCGCAGGGCTTGTGGTTGTTTACGAAGTGTGGAAAGCGTCGCGCCGCTCTGTCCCTGAATGAACGTCCATGCCCAAATGAAAAGTGTTGCGGCAAGCATACGGATCGCGTTCGCCTGGAAGGGAGAAAAATCCCCCATCATCCCCTGTTTGGAAAGGACAAGGCCGGCCGCCTGGCCAAGTCCTGCCAGGACGCCAAAGATCACGCCTCGGCGTGTATGCCCGTGCGGCGTATTGGCTGGCTCTTGATGAGACATCACCACCCAGCCGATCCCCGTCAGCGCAAGGGCGATGCCGGTAATTTGCATGGCCGTCAACGTCTCGCCGAAGAACAGCCAGGCAATGATCGAACCGAAGATCGGGGCGAGGCTCAACAACAAACTGCCGAGCCGCGGTCCTACCGAGACAAGCGACTGAAACAGGAAGGCGTCACCCAGCGAAAGGCCGATCACGCCGGAGAGACTCAGCCACATCCAGCGCGAAGCGCCTGCTGAAAAAGGCAGCGGTTCACGAAAGAGGATGAGGTTCAAAATGAGGAGATAACTCAATGCAAATATCAGCCGTGTCCTGTTGGTAACCTGCGAACCAACCATGCGACCTGTCTTTGTAAAAATGATCGCAGTCATCGCAAAGAAGAAGGAGGTCGCCAGACCAGCAATCTCACCGATAAAGTTCATTTTTCCCCTTCCCGATCACAGGCATAAACGACAAATACATCCATAGACTTTCTCCTCAAACAAGATAACTCTCCGATTAATTTCCATTCCCCTGCTTTAGTTCTGCTTTCGTCAATAATATCACCGCAAACAATATCAACCCGCCGCCGAGCATAACCATTGGAATTAATCTCTCCCCAAACAGCCACGCCGCGAGCAAAACGGTGACGACCGGCTCCAGGGTCGAGAGCATGGCTGCGTTGGTGGGACCGATGATTTCAAGCCCGGCCAAAAATGTGACCACAGGAATTATGGTCGAGATCACGATGATGCCAAGTATGGCCTGCCAGCCTGAAGTACTCGCAGGGAGGTGCATGCCGTTGACGAAGGCCAGCATCCCATAGACCGTTCCCGCGGAGGTGAAAATAATCGTTGAAGATTGAACGGCTGAGACATGTTTCATCACGTTTGTGCCGACGATGATGTACATGGAATAGATCAATGCCGCGCCGATTGCCATGAGCGCGCCGATCAGTTGCCCGCCTTTGGGGTCAACCGTCAATGCCAGGCCAATGAGTGCGAGGATCAACGCGGCGACCTTTATCGAGGTCGCTTTTTCCTGCAGGATCAGGACGGAAAGAATAAACACGAACATCGGATAGAGGTACAAAAGCAGGGCCACCAACCCAGTGGAGGCATACTTGATGGCGGTCATGTATAGGAAGGATTGCCCGACGTAACCGAGGGCGCCCATGCCAATCAGTTGGGCGAGGATGCGTCTGTCGGGGAAATGCTCCCTGCGCAGGAGCAGGATGAGGATCATAAAAAGGGCGGAGACGCCGAAGCGCAGGAAGAGCACCGTGAAGATATCCATCCCATCTGCGTAGGCATAACGCCCAAAGATGGCCAGAGTCCCAAAAGAGGCGGCGGAGATGCCGATGAGAAGAATGCGATGAGTCGTTTCATTTTATCCGGTCATGATTTGCATATACGTGTGGGTTTGGCACACCGGCGCTGCACCCATGATGGCAGAAGTTCCTGGAGGGGAGGCGGAGCGTTGGCTTTATTTGAAATAACCCATCATCGCACGACACAAGA
>CAZEGE010000163.1:0-5185 GCA_964511765.1 uncultured Anaerolinea sp. | reverse complement strand
GTCTGTCCCTTTTCTTTCCAACGAAACATTTACCCGCCTCGCGCCATGCGCAGGGCTTCGATGCCGGCTTCGAAGGCGGCAATCAATTCATTGCGATAGCGTGCGATCACGGCGATGGCGACCACACCCACCGCACCCAGGATCAGGGCATACTCGGCAAAGTCCTGACCGTCCTCTTCACGTATTAAACGTTTGAACAACTTAAACATGCGAATCTCCTTTTGAACAAAAAAAATCGACCGACAGAATGTTCTGCCAGCCGGGATGATATAGATTCACAGCAAGGGGATGTTATTTAGTGTCGTTTGTAATTGATCTCATCCTCAAATGGTTTGTTCTGTTACCAGGATGATCGAGTGTAAAAAGTTTGGAAACAATCTGCATCTCATGCCGGAGAACATGCATTTTCTGCATAGGATCCGATCCAAAGATGATTAATGTAACCAGAACCAGCACGAATGCTAATCCACGCAGGGATGAAAAGAGTGGTTTCCCTTTCGGGTACCCCAGGCCTTGATAAGTTTGGGGAAAAGATGTAAAATGCGTAAAGTTCGTATTTTACAAAAGGAGACGGAATGGAAACCATCCAGAGAATTCGCAAAACCGACCTGGCTCGCAATACCCATCAGATCATACAAAACGTCCAGCGCGGAGGCGCCATTCTGATTGAGAACCACGGTCAGGCGGAGGTCGCGATCGTGGATGTGTTTGACTATTACATCCTGCGTACGCTTGCTTCATACTATACCCGTCCGTCACAGGTTCATCGCAAAGAGATCAGGGACAACGTGATTGCAAAGATGGAGGATCAGCAATCTGTCTATGATCTCGTTTTGGCTGCATATCTTGGCGGGGATATCAGCCTGGGGCGCAGCGCGGAATTGCTTGAACTGCCCCTGCTGGACCTGCAATCCCGGTTCATCCGCCTAGGCGTGCCGCTTAACCTTGGCGCAAAGGACAAAGGCGAGGCGAAATCCGAAGTGAAAGCCGCGCGTGGTTTCTAATCGGGGGAATCAGCCAACATGTGCGCATGGTCTTCTGATCCCATTCTGCTGGATAATACAGTCCTGAGTAACTTTGCAAAAGTAGATCAAAGCGAACTGGTCATGAACATGTGGCCATTGTGTGCCACCACCCAGGAGACCTGGCAGGAATATACTTCCGGGCTCGCCATTGGAAAACTTCCAAGAAATGCCTGGAAGGGATTGCAGATCCTTGAGCTGAGTCAATCTGAACACGAATTCTCCCGCAGGTTTTCAACTGCATTGGGCGCGGGTGAACGCAGCTGTATCGCTGTGGCGAAATATCGCCTGGGGTTGTTTGTCACGGATGATCGCAAAGCCCGCCAGGTTGCGCTTGATCTGGGAGTCAAAGTAACCGGCAGCTTGGGCATCCTGGTCCTGACAATCGAAAGAAAAATGTGGACACTTAAAGAGGCCAATTCCATATTGGCAGAGATGATCGGGAACGGATACCATTCACCGGTTGAGGATTTAAAAGAATTGTTCTGATCGTCTAATAAAGATGCCCGGACGGATGGCGGTAATATGGTGTTTACACTAATACCCAGCGGGCAGCTTGCTGACCCAATCCTCCCCGATACGGATCTCGATATCAACCGTCGCATCCGGGTCAGACTTGATGATGATTTGATTACCGCCCTTAATCCTAAAAATATTGATCAAATAGCGTAACGCATATAGCTTTGGAGAATACACGATCAGGACAGTTTGATCAGAGGCGCCGGTGGGTACGCCGTGTTCCATCACCTGCATTCCCTGTGCCGTCAGGAAACTGGCGGTGTGTCTGTCCAGATCGGCCGTGTAGGTGTTATTGATGATTCGTATCCGCGCGGCATCGGCCTGCATCAATGTTGCTGGGTCGCCCTGTGCAAGCGGACTGACTGGTCCGCCGGGAATAAAGATCTCATCGCGCATGACACGGATCCTATCAGGGATGGGTCTCAGGACACTGGCAGGGACCCCATTGAGTGTGACATTCGCAAAGAGAGCCATGTTGTTGTCGATCACACCCTGCTTGATGCTTTCAATGGGGATGTCTATTGTGAGCACAGCCAGTTTCATGGCGTCCTCGAGCGACATGTTCGTGTGGATGCCAGCTGAGAAGGTTTGATAAATCTCCGGAGCCTGTGCCAATAATTCGGGAAAGTAAATCGGATCGAACACCTTGTCCCTGATCGCCATGATGACTTGTTGTTGGCGCTTTGCGCGTCCCACATCTCCACCGCTGCAACCTTGGGACTCATGACGACAACGTGCATACGCAAGAGCACGTTTACCGGTTAAATGGCGAAAGTCGCCAGGGGTAAGCACAAAATGATCCTGCCCAGTGCCTGCCGGGTCCAATACCATTCTTTCATCAACATAAACGTCGATGCCGCCGATCATATTGATGAACGACACGAAGGTGCCAAAATCCACCTGAACATAATAATGAACCGGCACGCCGATAAATTGAGAGATGGTTTCCATCGCCAGATCTGGCCCGCCACCTGGTAGTTTGGCTCCTTCTCCAAGAGTCCAGGCTGTATTGATGCGGCTGTAGCCAAAGCCCGGAATATTGACCCATAGATCACGGGGAATGGATAACATGCCGGCCGTTTTGGTAACAGGGTCGATGGTCAATAAAATGATCGTATCGGTGCAGGCCGGGCAATCGTCACCGCTGATGTCGCCGCCACGCAGACCAAAGAACACGATATTGATACGGCTGCCTCCGTCCCATTGCGGCAGCTCCATCTGTGGCGCTTCCACTTCAGGTGAAGAGCGAATACCTGCAATTGGCGAATCATCGATGTTGAGATCGGAAACGCCTGGCGGATTTTCCAGACTGGCGGAACAATAAGAAGGCGGGATCCCTGGGAGAGCAGTCAATTGCCAGCAGGCCGTAAGGTGGCGCACAAGAAAAAATATAACAACGGCGATCAGCAAAGATACACCCCAAAAAATAATTTGTCTCACCGATAATTCTCGTGGATACGAATATCTATAATTATCCATAAGCTAAGCAGAGTCCATCGGAAGAGGATCCATTTTCGCTTTCGATGATTCGAAAAATAATTAGGTCCACTACATTAATCCTGCACCCAAGAAGGGCGCAATAATCGCCAGCACCAATCCAAGCACAGCCATCACCCCAAACAGGCCCGCGCGTTGCCGCACGAGCGCAGCGCGTGCTTCCGTTGTTTCAACGACGGAGCGATGCACGGACTCTTGCAAGCCCATCACACTGGACAGGATCGGACGATTGTTGGCGAAGAAATCATAAATGTCGCGCAGAAAGAGATTGGCTTCCACATCAGCTGGATCGGGTAAATGTGCGCGTGTCACTTCCACTGCCTTTGTAAAATCTTCCACCTCCATGCGTGCCACCAGCAAGCCCAACAGATTGCAGAATGGCCCACCCACGGTTGATGTGCGCCGCAAGGCTTCCTGCACACCGACACCGGAAGACAGCAAGGCGCTCAACACGGACAAGCCGATCAGCATATTGTTGCGTAGTGACTCAGCGCGTTTCTTTGCCAGGGTCTTCAAGCGCACATAGGGACGACGCAGACCGAGGAAAATAAAGATCAAAGCGATCAGGGGGGCAACTGCGATCATGTTCAGAGCCGCCAAAGCGCCTGCCAGCAATCCACCCACCGCCAGGAAAATGGAAAAGTCGCGAATGGCCACGGCATAAAACTCGCCGGGTGTATCGTATGGATAGCCGGCGCGTCGCAACAGGCTGATCACATCCGCCATGTTCCTGGCCTGGTCTGGATCAAAGCGTCCAGGCAGAATGGCAACCAGCAAAGCCTCCCATGTCGAACGCCTCTTGGTTGATGCGGTTGTATGAACGTTCATCAGGCGATTGCCGCCAAAGGTGCTGAACGCAGTTTGGAAGACGGACATCAGTTCAAAGGTCAGTATGCTCAAGCTGAGCGCGCCTAGAAAGGCAAAGAAAGTCATGGGGTATCTCCTTCTGGAATGTCAAAGCGAAAGTCTAATAGTTTTTGTAATGGGGCTTCGCCCGGCTGTCGCCCTCGAAAACTCTTGCTGAACAACGCGCGTCGCAGGGCGGCCATGTGTCGTTCGTTGCGCGCGATGTCGTGCGGCGGGCGCGGCTCCGCATATTTCAAAGCCCCGCTGCCGGATGCCCAGGAGTCGCCGCCAAATTCACTTGGCCAGAGTGGATACGCATATTGGTCCCACTCCGGTAGATGATTGTTTTTCAACGCCCGATGCCATTGCCAGAAGGCTTCGAAGCGCGGCCCCCACAATCCCCAGGCCAGATCGATCTGCAATGATTCGCTGCGTAATAGATCAAGCGTCTCGGTGCAATGATGGCAGATCGGCACGGCATTCTCCGGTCGTTGGTAACGCCAGGCAATTTCCACAGGCGCATCCGGAGTGGGATTCAAAATTGGACGCCACGATCCGGGCTTGCCGCAGCGCATGCAAGCATTGGGGAATTCATGCCGCCAGGGAATGCCGGCCACAGAGGCTGCCACGATCTCATCGAGATAGGGTTCTTCCACGCGCAGCACAGATCGCGATAAGCGCACTGCACCGGAAGGAATGCTCCAGGCTCGCGAGAAGTCCAGCAGAAAACCAGCTGAACTGACAATCTGCCCTCGTTCCCAAGCTTCGAATTTTCTGCGTTGAGTTTCAGGCCTGACCTCCCCTTGATGCGCCTCGCGGATGCGGCGAATGTCGGCCACCGCATCAGAAAGCAGGGCAAACAACAAACCATCCATGCGAATGCTCGCATCCATCGCACCGCTTTGTGGCAGATCGGGCGAAATGGATAGAATGGTTTTTACATAAGGGGAATAGTCCACCTTTGGACCGGTCTCGATCACATAGCGGCAGGCCGGTAGTTTCACAAATTTCCAGGGCGGAACAATCTGATCAAAAAGCGCTTTTCCGTCTTCACTCAAAGCAATGATGCGTAGAGGCGAACAGAAAAAAGTATGGAAAGTGCGCGCAGCATCTGTTGGATACACAAAGGCCAGAATATTTTCATTCATGTTGTCGAAAAATATTGCGCCCATTGCACGTTGTTCGGAAGTAACTAAAAAATGCAGTTGCATGTCATTCATTGACTCCTTCACCAAATAAGATGACTCGCACGGCTGGCAGGATAGGATTATGGGAACCCATCGCCTTTTTCCAGGCCTGCG
>CAZEGE010000162.1:0-5200 GCA_964511765.1 uncultured Anaerolinea sp. | reverse complement strand
TGGGTGCGTGGCTGATGTTTGCACCCGCCATCTTTCAAACTCAGGGGCAGGCAGCAGACAGCGATCACATCCTCGGCGCGCTGGTCGTGACAGTTGCCATCATCGCCTTTGCGGAAGTGACACGCGCCGCTCGTTTTATCAACATCGCGCTGGCAATCGGCATTATCGTATTGCCTTGGATATTCGGTGGAGCGACTTTCGCCTCAGGCATCAACAGTTTGATTATCGGTGTGCTGATCATTGCTTTAAGTATTTCACCGGGCAAGATCAAGAACACATACGGTGGTTGGAATGCACTGATCGTGTAATCGCTTGAATGGGCGCTCGCCGCTCTATCTGAACCATATCAAAAGGAGTAACCTATGCAAAAACAACACGTTGTTCCCGTTCATATAGAGCAGCATCTGGACATGCTTCCATCAGAAGCAAACGGAATGCCGGTGAATCTCTACCACACCCACGATTATCTGGTAATCAATGCCGGCCTGCCCCGCTGCCTGCCGGATAAAGTCCACGTCTTCGTGGCTCCTGCCAGGATGCTGATCCGAGCCGAACGCCATGCGGGCGAAGAATCCATCCACGAGGAGCGCACCTACATTCTTTCGGAACTTCCGGAAGGCGCTGTTGGACGAGTGTTTGACCTGCCGCAAGGGGATTGGGCGTATGCCGATGCCGAAGCCCACTTCGCCAATGGTCTGCTCACCGTCTCCATTCCCACGCAGGCGCGGGCCGAATATCTGCGTCAGATGCACGCGGCATAAGCAACAAGGAAAAGCGCTATCCAGCGCTTGGGCGCGTCGCAACTGATTAAAGATACAGTCAACGTTACATCGCAAAATGGCATATCAAAAGATAAGCCATTTTGCTTATACAGAATCAGGCTGAAGATCGCTTACACACGTTGTCTAATGAACATACACTATTGGTATATCTGAAAAAGGAAGGTGCTTTATGAAAATCCATGATCCCGTTTGTGGAATGGAAATTGAACCCCAGAGCGCTTTCGCCAAACGCGAGCACATGGGGCAGACGCTTTATTTTTGTTCTCAATCTTGTGTCGATCAATTCGACAAAGACTCCCACCATTATATGGTGACATCCGCGACGACGGGTTTTAACCCCGAACGGACGCTCACGCGCATCGAACTACCCGTGAGCGGAATGCCGTTAAAGGAACATTTGACTCACCTTGAGTCGACTCTGCGCGCGCTCGAAGGCGTTAGTGAGGTAAATGTCAATGTAAAGGCAAACAGGCTTGAGGTCCAGTATGACGCGGGTAAAGTGGATGTGGCGCAACTCGTGGGTGCGGTCAAGTCCGTTGGCTTTCAAGTTGGCGGGACAAATATCAAAATAGGAATCGAGAATTTACGCTGTGCCTCCTGTGTGAAGTTTATCGAAGACGAGTTGAAAGCCACACAAGGGGTGTTAAATGCGAACGTCAATATCGCCACGCAGGAAGCAACGGTGGATTATCTTCCACAAAACACAACACTGGCAGAATTGAACAAAGCTATTGAGACCTGGGGCTACAAGCCACGGCCTGCAACAAGTGACGCGCCAGTGGATAAACAGGAAGAAGCCCACGCGCGCGAATATCGCAAGTTGATGAATAAGTTTTGGTTTGCGGCAGCCATTTCCGTAATTGTGATGGTAACGGCTTATTACCAGGTTGTACCCATCCTGCGTGACTTGAGTATGGATTCATTGCGCATGCTGTGGGGCGTCACTGCGCTATTGACTCTGCCCGTCATGTTCTGGTCAGGCAGTGACTTTTTCACAGGCGCTTGGGCTGCGTTCAAACATCGCTCGGCAAACATGAATACATTAATCACGCTCGGCACGGGAGCGGCATGGTTATATTCGACCTTTGCGATTTTGTTTCCATCTGTTTTCCCGGAAGGAACATCGGAGCCATTTTATGATGTGGTCGCAGTCGTGATCGCATTGGTTGTGCTGGGACAAGCACTTGAACTGCGCGCCAAAGGACAATCCAGTTCCGCGATCAAGAAATTGCTTGGCTTGCAAGCCAAGACCGCGCGCGTCATCCGTGACGGCAAAGAGATGGATTTACCCGTTGAGGAAGTGTTGGTTGGCGATGTGATCCAGGTCCGCCCTGGCGAGAAAGTGCCAGTGGACGGCGTCATCATCGAAGGCAGTTCCGCCGTGGATGAGTCCATGCTGACAGGTGAATCATTACCCGCCTCCAAAAAGATGGGCGATGAAGTCATCGGTGCAACGATCAACAAGACAGGTGCATTCAAGTTCCGCACAACCAAAGTTGGCAAGGATACCGCGCTTGCGCAAATCGTCAAGATGGTGCAGGACGCGCAAAACTCCAAAGCGCCGATAGCAAGACTCGCTGATATCATCTCTGGCTATTTCGTTCCAATTGTGTTGATCCTGGCCGTGTGGACCTTCGTCATCTGGTTCGTGGTGGGTCCACAACCGCAATTCGTTTACGCATTAGTAACAAGTGTGACTGTATTGATTATCGCCTGTCCATGTGCACTAGGACTCGCGACACCGATGAGTCTGATGGTTGGAATCGGCAAAGGCGCAGAGAGTGGAATTCTCATTCGCTCCGGGGAGGCATTGCAAACTGCGCGCGCAATTCAAACCGTTGTGCTGGATAAAACAGGCACGATTACAAAAGGCAAGCCTGAATTGACTGACGTTGTGACCATGGACGACGGACAATGGACGATGGAAGAAATCCTGCGCTTTTCTGCATCGGTGGAGAAAGTGAGTGAACATCCGCTGGCGCAGGCGATTGTGGAAGGCGCGCAGGCGCGTAAATTGGAATTAGCGGAGGTAAAGGACTTTGATGCCATTCCTGGTCATGGGGTTTCGGCAAAGGTTGAAGGTAAAAGTATATTGATCGGCAATCTCAAGTTGATGAATCGTGAGAACATTGCGCTGGGTTCGCTTGAAGAAAAATCAAAATCCCTCGCCGATGACGGCAAGACTCCCATGTTTATCGCGCTCGATGGCAAAGCCGCGGGCATCATTGCGGTGGCAGATACGGTCAAGGAAGATTCTGCCGAAGCCATCGCAGTCTTGCAAAAGATGGGTATCGAAGTCGTGATGATCACTGGAGATAATCGCCGCACCGCCGAAGCCATTGCGCGCAAGGTTGGCATCACGCGCGTCCTGGCGGAAGTCCTGCCCGAAGATAAAGCAAATAATATTCAACAGTTGCAGGCGGAAGGCAAGAAGGTTGCCATGGTTGGCGACGGCATCAACGACGCGCCCGCGCTCGCACAAGCGGATGTGGGTCTTGCCATCGGCACAGGCACGGATGTTGCCATCGAGGCCTCAGACATCACGCTCATCAAGGGCAGCCTCAAAGGGGTGGTGACAGCCATCGAAGTCAGCCGCGCTACGATGAACAACATCTATCAAAACCTGGTCGGCGCTTTTTTCTACAATACGCTGGGTGTGCCCGTGGCAATGGGTGTACTGTTCCCCTTCTTCGGGTTGTTGCTCAGTCCGCTGATCGCGGGCGCGGCGATGGCGTTTTCCTCTGTCACGGTTGTGGGCAATGCCAATCGCCTGCGCGGCTTCAAGCCAAAGTTCAGTGTGAGATAAGTGAAGATGAAAATTGAATTGCTATACTTCGATGAATGTCCCTCCTGGAAAAACGGGTTGAAAAACCTGGAAACTGTCCTGCAAGAAGAAGACTTAATCGCTTCCGTGGAAATGGTAAAAGTGACAGACGATGGAAACGCTTCCCGATTGAAATTTCTTGGTTCGCCATCCTTCCGAATTGATGGTCATGATCTCTGGCCTGAGGAACGTGAAAATTATTCATTGAGTTGCCGCGTCTATCCAACGCCAGAAGGCATCAAAGGTTTTCCAACTGTTACCATGCTGAGAGAGCAACTCAAACAATTCAAAGGAGCATGAAATGTCCAATCTTCAAATCTTTGTAATTCTGTCAGGAATCGTTTTAACGATCCTGATTGCCTGGTATTTCTGGTTCGCGCCCAAAGCGCAGACGCGCGTTGCTGTGTCCGAGTCTGGTGCGCAGGAAGTGGCGGTCACAGTCAAAGGCGGCTACACACCCGATGTGATCGTTGTCCAAAAGGGCCGTCCCGTGCGATTGACCTTCACACGACATGAAAGTTCGGCTTGCTCGGAAAAAGTCCTGTTTCCAGATTTCAACCAAAACGCGCTATTGCCCGAAGGTGAACAGGTGACATTGGAATTCACACCTGAAAAGTCTGGCGAGTTCGGTTTCCAATGCCAGATGGGTATGCTGCGCGGCAAGTTGATCGTGGAATAAGTCAGCAAGGAGTATTGAAAATGAAACACGAAAGAATACATTTGCCAAATCTATCTTATGTTGCAGCGTTTGTCATCGGAGTCATACTATTCGCTTCATTTTGGAAAGCATGGTTTGGTCCTGCCTCCAGTTCAATTGTCGTTGCCGGGATGGCAGGCGTGATAGTAGCTGTTACCATATTCTGGCTGCGGAATGAACTCAAAAACCCAAAGGATAAAGATCGTTGATTTATGACCCAAACCGAACCTGAACCCATATATAAAGCTGCCTGCAGCGGCACGCTCAAGGATCCATCCAATTATCCATGCGCCGTGTATCGCAGCGAGCGAGTCTATTTCTGCACTCATGCCTGTCTGCACGTCTTCGAACAGGATTCAGATTCGTTCATGTCCGGGGAAGTGGAACATCCCATTGGAGAAGATTTACATCAAAGCCAGTGATGACATTCATCATAAGCCATTTGGCGTATGAGTCGTTACGCTATCCTGCGCTGGAGATAATTCAATTGTCAGGCTATTATTGGGCTATCCGATTATGGAGGCCCAATATGATTTCAAAGGCACGTAAACTTATATTTCTTTCCATCATAGCGGTTTTGTTAACCACTGCAATCTCCGCCTGTTCAGCTTCAAAATCAAATGACGTCCATCTGTACATGATGCCAATGGATCAGATGCCTGCGGAAGTGCAATCCGCACCTGTGGCCGTGCAGGAGGCTTATCAATTTGCCTCCATCAACCCTGAAGTTATGAAGGACATTCCCTGTTATTGCGGTTGTGGAGACATTGGACATACGTCGAATTATGACTGCTACGTTTCAGATGTGGATACGCAGGGAAATATTCAATTTGATAACCATGCACTTGGATGTTCGATCTGCGTGGATATTACCAAGGATGTCATGCGGATGTTGCA
>CAZEGE010000161.1:0-5213 GCA_964511765.1 uncultured Anaerolinea sp. | reverse complement strand
CTTTCTTAACTGCTTTTTTGGTTACAACCTTCTTGGTCACAGCCTTCGCCACCGGTGCTGTCTTATCCATCCAATTGATGATCGCATCGCCGAACTCGGAGCATTTGATCTCCTTCGCGCCATCCATCAGGCGGGCGAAATCGTAGGTGACGGTTTTGGCGGCAACTGCGCCTTCCATGCCCTTCACGATCAAATCTGCGGCTTCGCCCCAGCCCATGTAACGGAGCATCATCTCGCCGGAGAGAATCACCGAGCCGGGATTGACCTTATCCAGGTCGGCATATTTCGGCGCGGTGCCGTGCGTGGCTTCGAAGATGGCGTGACCGGTCTCATAATTGATATTCGCGCCGGGGGCAATACCGATCCCACCGACCTGCGCAGCGAGTGCGTCAGAAAGGTAATCGCCGTTCAGATTCATCGTGGCGATCACATCATAATCCTTCGGGCGGATGATGGTGAACTGCAGGCTGACATCTGCAATGGAGTCTTTGATTAACAACATCTTTTTCCATTTGCCGTCGCCGTGCGTATCCCATAACTTCATCGCCTCTTCCACTTCACCTTTAATATCGTTCTGCTGGTCAGGGCTCATCATATCAAAGCCAGGATCGATCATCTTTGCGTTTTCTTCCACGCTTAACTTCGGGTTGGATTCCTTGTTGCCCAGGATCCAGGTCTCACGCTCGGTGACGATCTGGTTGCGGAACTCGCGTTTGGCGAGCGTATAACCCCAGTCCTTGAATGCGCCTTCGGTGAACTTCATAATATTGCCTTTATGCACGAAGTTCACACTTTTGCGTTTATTATCCAGCGACCATTGGATCGCGGCGCGTACGAGGCGCTCTGTGCCTTCCATGGAAACCGGCTTGATGCCAACGCCCGACGTGTTGGGGAAGCGCATCTTGGCATATTCCTTCGGGAAGGTTTCCTTGAAGATTTCCATGAATTTTTTGTTGTCTGCCGTGCCATACGCAAATTCAATACCCGTATAAATATCTTCGGTATTCTCACGGAAGATGACCATATCCACAAATTCGGGATGTCTCACGGGCGAAGGCACACCTTTATACCAACGCACGGGACGCTGGCAAACATACAAGTCCAATAATTTGCGAAGCGCAACATTCAAGGAACGAATGCCGCCGCCAATGGGTGTGGTCAAGGGGCCTTTGATGCCCACCAGAAATTCCTTGAATGCTTCCACTGTTTCATCGGGCAGCCAGTTCTGAAACATCTTGAACGGCTTCTCGCCTGCGTACACTTCCATCCAGTGAATTTTGCGTTTTCCGCCGTAGGCCTTCTCGACCGCCGCATCGAACACGCGCACCGACGCGCGCCAAATATCGCGACCAGTACCGTCGCCTTCCACGAACGGGATGATCGGGTTATTGGGAACGTTCAACTTGCCGTCATGAATTGAAATCTTCGCCCCGCCTTCGGGGACTTTAACGTTTACATATGCCATCTTTTACTTACCTCTCTTGGATTTTTAGGAAATATCGGCCGGATTATAACACCCGTGATATTTGGAACAAGGTGACGATGCTCTTAATTCCCGCCTCACAACGGATCCTGCTCACACCTTGACACCATTTCAAATCCGCGTAAAATTCGGCACAATGGATAAAGACCTGCAACCGGAGCAATTTCTGCATCAACATTTTTTCGGGATGGAATGCTTTTGGCTTTTGTGAACTGGAGAGTCGCTTTTTGCGGCTCTCTTTTTTTATGTACGCGTCGTCCCTAACCAAAAGAGAGGAGAATGTTATGGCAACAAAAAGCAGCAAGCCCAGGAAAGCCGCGCCCGCAAAGGCCAAGGCGACAAAATCCCCAAAGAGGGAGAGTCGACCCGCAGCTCAGAAGCAGGTTGAGGCGCGGAAGGAAGCGCCGGGTCAAGTGATGGGGTATTTACCCGATGACACTCCGCCGGTCGGCGCGATGTTAAGCCTCGGCTTCCAGCAATTTCTGACGATGTTCCCCGCTACGGTGCTGGTCGCCATCCTGACCAAGTTCGATGTGGGGATTACATTACTGGCATCGGGACTCGGCACGATCATTGCGTTGTTGGTTTCAAAGCGCAAGATCCCGATGTACTACGGTTCGTCGTTTTCGTACATCGCGGTCATCGTCACGGTCATGAGCAGGTTTGCGCCTGATTGCTTTAACTCCACTGCCGTGTATTGCCCGCAGGGTGTGAAGATCGTTCAAGTGGGCATCATCCTGACCGCGGTATTCGAGATCGCAATTGGTTTTCTTATTATGCGGATCGGCAAAACCGCCCTGGATCGCGTCCTGCCTCCGATCGTAACCGGCTCAATGGCAATGGTCATCGGTGTGGCGCTGGCGAATGCCGCTTTGGGAAATGCCGGCAACTGGGCTGCGCCGGAAGTGGCCGCGATCACCTGGATAGTGGCTTTCATCACCTTGATTGCAACCATTCTGTTCTCGGTGTACCTGCAGGGCAAAGGGCTGATTGGCATGCTGCCGATTTTGCTTGGCGCGATTTTCGGCTATCTTGTCGCCATTCCATTTGGGCTGGTGCATTTTGAAAATGTCGCCAGCGCGGGCTGGCTCGAACTACCCAAGTTTACCTTCCCCTCCTTCACCAATCCCGAAGCCTGGGGCATGGCGCTCAGCATTGCACTTATCTTCATAGCCACCGTGCCCGAATCTACCGCGCACCTCTACCAGATGAGCCTCTACATTGATAAACTCGCGGGAGAGTTGGGACGCAAGCCCTACAACATCAAAGAACTGATCGGCCTCAACCTCGTCGCTGATGGTTCGGATGACATCGTCGTCGGCCTGCTCGGCGGATGCGCCGGCACGAACTATGGTGAGAACAACTCGCTCATGGCGATCACGCGCAACTATTCCACCGCTGTATTGATGACCGCCGGTATCATGGCCATCGTGCTGGGTTTCTTCGGTAAACTGGTGGCGCTGGTTAACACCATGCCCGCGGCTGTTGTTGGTGGATTGAGCATCTATTTATTTGGTGTCATCGGGATGCAGGGTGTTGCCCTCATTCAATCCGAAAAGGTTAACCTTTTCGATCCGAAACAGCTTGCCGTCGGCGCCATCATCCTGATCTGCGGCATCGGCGGTAACCTCGCATTGCCCAACGGTGTGTTTCCTTTCAACGTGCCTTATTTATTCCCGAATGGCATCCCGGCCATTGTATTCGCGGCCATCCTTGGGATCTTTGTCAACTCGATCTTCCTGGTCTTCAAAGCCCCTGCGGTGCGCGGCGATTAACCTGTTTTATTCTTAAGCTGTATACTGGGATTGGGAATAAATTCTATTCCCAATCCCTTTTTCATGCACGCCTCTTTCTTGCCCTGGAACTTGATCCTGGAATACCAGACATATGATTAAACTGCCCGGCCTTATCGACCCGCATGTCCATTTGCGCGAACCTGGCGCGACTCATAAAGAAGATTTCGACTCCGGCACAGCCGCCGCGCTGGCAGGAGGATTTACGCTTGTACTGGCCATGCCCAACACCAAGCCACCGATCTTCGACGCAGCCACCCTGGACCTGGCGCTTAATTCTGCGAAAATTAAAGCTCACTGCGATTACGCCCAGTTCATCGGCGCGGGACCTGATAATGCGGAAATCGCTGCGTCGCTGTCAGGGAAAACCGCAGGCTTGAAAATGTACCTTGACTCCACCTTCGGTGAACTGCGCCTCGATGACATGACCCTCTGGCAGCCTCATTTTGAAAATTTTCCAAAGCAATATCCCATCGTGGCGCATAGTGAAGGCCGCAGCATGGCCGCCGCGATATTGTTCGCATCCATTCATGACCGTCCCATTCACATCGCGCATGTTTCATTAAAAGAAGAGATTTTGCTTATCAAAGCCGCCAAGGAAAAAGGGATCAAGGTGACTTGTGAAGTTTGTCCGCATCATTTATTCCTGACAAAGGATGATATCCCCGCGATCTCGAATGGACATCCCGGCTGCGGCGAAGTCCGTCCGCGTTTGGCGACGAAAGAAGATGTCGACAGCCTGTGGCAAAACATGGAGGTGATCGATTGTTTCGCCACCGACCATGCCCCGCATACAAAAGATGAGAAGGATTCAGACAATCCTCCGCCTGGTTTCCCCGGTTTGGAAACCGCACTGCCTCTTTTGCTAACGGCTGTTTCCGAAGCCCGACTCACGATGTCGGAACTCATCGAAAAAATGCACACAAACCCTAAAAAGATCTTCAATCTGCCAGAACAGGCCGAAACCTGGGTGGAAGTTGACGAGAATGAAACGTACGAAATAAAAGCTGCCGGGCAATTTACGCGCTGCGGCTGGACTCCCTTCGAAGGTTGGCAGGTGAAAGGCAGGATTTGCAAAGTTGTCTTGCGCGGCAAAACAGCCTTTGAAGATGGCAGAATCCTTGTGGAAACGGGCTACGGCAGAGACATTCGAGCTTAAATTGCTTTTACTATCCGCAATATCCCACATTTAGGGGTATTTGTTTAGACGAGAAGTTTCCATGCGATAAAAAACTGTGGATAACTGGCTATAAACTGTGGAAAACTTCCTCACCCTGTGGACAATAAGGTCAGTTTCCAGAAATATGGTCTGGTAACTTAATAAACCATACCCCTATATATAGGGGTATGGTTTATATAAATACCAAAATATGGAACACTCTCCAAAAGTGTTAGATAGCTGCAACTCATGTGGATAAGTTTTACAAAATCCATCCACAGCCCCGATCAGGTCTGAAAGTAGAATCAAGCACAGATGTGGCGGGAGGCGAGGCGAGTCCTCCCTTATGTGGGGGTGAATCAGCTTTGTCCACATTGTCCACAGTCCCTACTAATATTACTAAATTATAAGTATATATATATTCTTCTTGAATCTCTTAAGTGAATCCAGTACAATCCAAGTACAGAAAGTTTGTCCCCTCTTTGCCAACCTTGGGAGGTTGCCATGGATATAATCAAAGTTTCAGCCAACTCCCGTACATCTGCAGTCGCCGGGGCCATCGCAGGAGTGATGCGCGAGCACAAACACGCAGAAGTGCAAGCTATTGGAGCAGGCGCCGTGAATCAAGCGGTCAAGGCTTTGGTGCTTGCCACCAGTTACCTCAAGAATGACGGGATGGAGGTCGTCTGTGTCCCTGAGTTCGTGGATGTGGAAATTGAGGACAAGGTTCGCACCGCCATAAAGTTGGTGGTCGATCTGCGTAATCCGAATCCGTAAA
>CAZEGE010000160.1:0-5263 GCA_964511765.1 uncultured Anaerolinea sp. | reverse complement strand
GCGGCAGTGGAGCCGGCCTCGCGGATGTGATAGCCGCTGATCGAAATCGTATTCCACTGCGGAACTTTCTGCGCGCCGAATTCCATCGTATCCACAACCAGTCTCATCGAAGGTTCGGGCGGGAAGATGAATTCCTTTTGCGCAATGAATTCCTTAAGGATATCGTTTTGAGTTGTGCCGCGCAATTGGTCGAGGCGCAAACCCTGTTTTTCTGCGGCGGCCAGGTACATGGCCCAAATGATCGCGGCCGGGGAGTTGATGGTCATGCTGGATGAAACTTTATCGAGCGGAATCCCATCCAATAAAATTTCCATATCTTTTAAGGAGGAAATCGCCACGCCGCATTTGCCAAACTCACCCAGTGCTTCGGGCTGGTCGGTGTCATAGCCCATTAAAGTGGCCAGGTCGAAGGCAATACTCAAGCCTGTTTGACCCTGCTCCAGCAGGTACTTGAAGCGTGCGTTCGTTTCCTCCGCAGTGCCGAAGCCGGCAAACATGCGCATTGTCCACAATTTGCTGCGGTGAAGCGTCGGGTGGACTCCTCTTGTATAGGGGTACTCACCCGGAAGTCCAAGCGAGGCGGCGTAATCCATGTCCGCGATATCAAGCGGCGTGTAAAGTCTGTTGATCGGTTCAGAAGATGTAGTAATAAATTCATCGGCGCGTTCCGGCAATTGAGACAAGGCTTTTTTCAGGGAGGTTTCCTCCCATTTACCAAGTGATTTTTTCAATTCATCGAGCTTGTTTTTATCATACATGGCAACTCCTTTGACAAGATGTTTGCATTATACTTTACTGGTATACTCGCCAACACAAAAGGTACCCTATGCCACGCTTTGAAATTGACGTAGACCCATGTGACCATATTACAGCAGACGCCATCGGCAAACCAGGCCAGCGCGTTTTTTATTTGCAAGCTTATCAGGAACAACGCACCATTACCATTATCATTGAAAAAGCACAGCTGCAATCCCTTGCGATTGGGATTGAACAGTTTCTTGCGCAGATCAGCCAGCAAAACCCAGACCTCGAGGAAGCCTCCGGGGATTATGTGGAGCAGGTCATGCGCATCAACCCACCGGTGGATCCGCTCTTCCGGGCTGGTGAAATTGGCCTCGGCTACGACAAGGACCGCGACCGTGTTGTGATCTTCACCAAGGAATTACTCACCGAGGAATTCGAACCCGATTCTGCAGCGCAGGTCCGTTTTTGGATCACGCGCACGCAACTGCGACAACTGGCACGCTGGGGACAGGATGTTGCTTCACGAGGGCGACCTGTTTGCCCGCAATGCGGGCAGCCGATGGAGCCCGAAGGACACTTCTGCCCAAAGAAGAATGGACATTTGCATTAATATTAGAACGTTTGAACGTTAAAACGTTTTTCCCATGACCGAATTATCAAACGAAATAAAGGCCGCCCTCACACACGGCGAATACGAACTCAAAGGCCAGTTCATGCTTGGCAGTAATTACACTTTTTTTGTGGATCTGCACCATGAGGGTGAAACCTTTCCAGCAGTTTACAAGCCAGGCAAAGGCGAACAACCGCTTTGGGATTTTCCCGAAAGCACCCTTGCGCTTCGAGAGGTTGCTGCCTATCAATTGAGCGAGGCGCTCGGTTTTCATATTGTCCCATTGACGATCTATCGTGCGGACGGCCCTTACGGTCCCGGCTCATTGCAGCAGTACATTGATTATGATATTGAATATCACTACTTCAACTTCACGCCCGAAGATAAACAAAAAATTCGCCCTGTTGTTTTATTCGATCTCCTCGCCAACAATGCCGATCGCAAAGGCAGTCATGTTTTCTTTGAAGATGAGACCCGCAAACTTTACGCCATAGATCATGGGGTTTGTTTTCACGAAGAGGATAAACTCCGCACGGTGATCTGGGACTTCGCAGGTCAGAACATTCCAGACGATTTGCTTGCGCCTCTTTCCCAAACGGATGATTGGTCAACCATCTTTGAGCAGTATCTCAGCCCAAACGAGATCTCCGCATTGTTGACTCGCGCAGAGATATTACGCACAACCAGGGTGTTTCCACATCCGTTTCAGGGACGAAGGGCATATCCATATCCACCCGTGTAATTCCATGTTATTGCGAGGGCGGTGTGTTTCCCGCCCGAAGCAATGGTATTATTTCAAGGAGACGCATATGCACTACAAACTCGCACTTATTGGTTTCGGAAACGTTGCACGCGCACTGTCCAGGCTTTTGGTCCGCAAGCAGGATTTACTCAAATCCAGATATGACATCACCTTTTCGTTCACTGGCATCTCCACAGGCAGGCACGGATTTGCCGTAAACCCCGGCGGGCTCGATATTCAAAAAGCATTGGAATTGGTGGAGAGTGGAAAATCAATCTCTCCACTTTCCACCCTTGATGTGCAGGACTCTTTGGCAGTCATTCAAAATTCCACTGCCGATATGATGTTTGAAAACTCGCCGGTCGATTATGAAACAGGCCAGCCTGCCATTGACCACGTCCGGGCTGCATTGAACGCGGGAATGCACGTAAGTACCGCCAATAAAGGCACGGTTGTTCATGCCTATCAGGAATTGACCGCACTTGCCAGATCAAAAAATAAAAGTTTCATGTTCGAATCGACTGTCCTGGGCGGCACGCCTGTATTCTCCACTTTTCGAGAAGCGCTGCCTGCCGCGGATTTACTCTCTTTTAAAGGCATTATCAACGGCACGACCAATATCGTGCTTTCACGCATGGAAGAGGGTGAATCATTTGATGCGGCCGTAAAATATTGTCAGAGTGTGGGGATTGCAGAAAGGGATCCATCCGGTGATGTGGATGGCTGGGACGCATCCATCAAGGTGGCTGCGCTTGCCACCGTATTAATGGATGCGCCGCTCAAACCTCAGCAGGTGGAACGGACAGGCATTCGCGGAATTACATCCGAAATGATCGCAGAAGCAAAATCGGAAGGCAAACGATACAAGTTGGTGGCTTCTGCAGAACGTGTGGGCCAGACCATTAAAGCACGTGTGGCGCCTGAACTTGTTGGGCCCTCCTCGCCATTATATGGAATGATGGGCTCATCCACAGGATTAACTTTCCGCACAGATGTGTTGCCGGATTACTCCATCACCGTCTCTGAACGCGAAGGTATGAAAGGCGGACCTCTTGAAACGGCATATGGATTGTTTGCAGATTTTGTGAATGTGGCGAGATAAAGAAGCAACCAGGTCAAGAACTCGTCCAGGCCGTAGCTGCTTGATGCGCCCGGGAATTCGAAATCTTGACCTCAGCTACTTTGTGCTATAATCCCGTCACTATGCAATTCAGTTCCAGCTTTGCCAATAATGATAATAATAACGAAAATAACGATCTGCGTATCGTTTGGCGAAGCACGGAAGGCTGACGGATAGTACAAGTCAAATCAAATCGCCCGACGCAGACGCGAAGGGCGATTTATTTTATGTAAAATTAACCACAGAGGACACCAGGAGCACGAAGGAGGGAGAAATGCTCAATGGGAGACTCCTTTCAGATTGTCTTTGTGCACTTTCGTGTCCTTGGTGGTTACAAATGAATTTCGGAGGCGCACTATATGTACAGAACTCATACTTGTGGAGAATTAAGAGCCGTCCACGCGGGACAGACGATCACCCTTTCGGGCTGGGTACATCGACGCCGCGACCATGGCGGGGTGGCTTTTTTTGATCTGCGTGACCGCACAGGACTGGTGCAGGTCACCATCAATCCAGACCTGGTAAAAGAATCGCTTGACCTTGTAACCAATATCCGCATGGAATGGGTTTTGCAGATCGAAGGTGTTGTGCAATTGCGCCCCGAAGGCATGAAAAACCCTAAAATGGAAACAGGCGAAATCGAAATCATCGCGCGTAATATAAAAGTATTGAACCCCTCCAAGCCCCTGCCCTTCATGATCAATGGCGAGAACGATCTGCCCGATGAAAATACGCGCCTCAAATATCGTTATCTCGACCTGCGCCGCGAACGGATGACGCACAACTTGGTTCTGCGTCACAATGTGATCAAGTTCATGCGCGATTATCTCGACCAGGAAGGCTTTGTCGAAATCGAAACGCCGATCATGTTCAAGGCCACCCCTGAAGGCGCGCGCGATTACCTTGTTCCCTCCCGCCTCTTTCCTGGGCAGTTCTACGCCCTGCCTCAATCACCGCAGCAACTGAAGCAATTGCTGATGGTCGCTGGCATGGACAAGTATTTCCAGATCGCGCGTTGTTTCCGTGATGAAGACCTGCGCGGCGACCGCCAGCCTGAGTTCACGCAGCTCGATCTTGAAATGTCCTTCGTCCATCGGGATGATGTGCTTGCCTTGGTGGAGGATTTGTATACCAAGATGATTCCCGCCGTCACACCGCACAAGAAATTGCTCTCTTCACCGTGGCCGAAATTCTCACATCATGAAGTATTGGATAAATACGGATCGGATAAGCCTGACCTGCGCTTCGGCATGGAATTATTCGAAATGAACGGCGTCTTCGCCAAGAGCGAATTCCGCGTCTTTCAATCCACGCTGGAAACTGGCGGCGCGATCAAATGCATCGTCGCCCCTCGATCAGCGGATATGTCCCGCAAGGAAGTGGATGCTCTCACAGAGGTAGCGAAGTCGTTTGGGGCAGAGGGAATGCCCACTTTGGCGATAACAGCCGAGGGCGTGAAAGGAAGCGCGTCAAAATTCGTCACGCCTGAAGAAGTGGAAGCAGTCAAATCCAAAACGGGTGCAAAAGAAGGCGACCTGATCCTGTTTGCAACGGACACGCGCACAGTGGCCAATAAGGTTTTGGGTGGACTTCGCCTGTGGTTCCGTGATAAATTAGATCTTGCGGATGAAGACATGATGGCCTTTGCGTGGATCGTGGACTTCCCATTCTTCGCGTGGAACGAAGAAGAGAAGCGCTGGGACTCGGAGCATCATCCATTCACCATGCCGAAGATGGAAGATCTCGATAAGTTCGATACCAACCCCGGCGAGGTGCTGTCCGATGCGTATGACATGGTCTGCAACGGATATGAGATGGCGTCTGGTTCGATTCGTATTCATCGCCGCGATATTCAGATGAAGATGTTTCAAATGCTGGGACTGAGCGATGAAGATATTCAGGCCAAGTTCGGGCATATGCTCGACGCCTTTGAATACGGCGCGCCTCCACACGGCGGCATGGCTCCTGGTATTGACCGCCTCGTCATGCTGCTCGCGGACGAACCCAACATCCGCGAAGTGATCGCCTTCCCCAAAAATCAAGCGGG
>CAZEGE010000159.1:0-5276 GCA_964511765.1 uncultured Anaerolinea sp. | reverse complement strand
CCTTTCGTCCCTTATTATGCACGAAAAATATGGTCTATTGTGTGTAACCGTGCCCTTGCGGCTGGGCAAATGACCCACAAAAACCATGTACGTGTGCGCCTGCTGTCGTTACCAAATATCAGAAACGAATCTCCGGTCCCCTGCTCGACCGCATTGACATCCACATAGAAGTCCCACGCGTGGATTATGAAAAGTTAAGTAGAGATCGACCGGGAGAAACAAGCGAGATCATTCGCCAGCGTGTGCAGGCCGCACAGGATATTCAGCGTGAACGATTCGAAATCGGAAACCTCCCAACTTCGGAAAAGCAAAGTCAGGAGACCCTTCGTCAGGCTCAGGGCAAGACTTTGCAGTCCGTCATTTGTAACGCAGATATGCGCGTCAAGGAAGTCAGACAATTTTGTCAGCTAGACGAACAGGGTCAGAGTTTGATGTGGGTGGCGATGAATCAATTGAATCTATCGGCGCGTGGTTATCATCGCATTCTGAAGCTGGCGCGCACGATTGCGGATTTGGCGGGTAGCGATCAGATCCAGGCGGCGCATTTGGCGGAAGCGCTGCAATATCGCCCCAAAGTTCTGTTGTAAGTCGCTGTTGTAGAAGGGCGTTAATTCAGGATAAAGCACAAGCGCTCTGCGGACCAGAGTGCTGCGCGAGCGCAGGTTGGTTGCCGGCTTGCCTGAGCTGGAGGGGTCGAAGGCTCATACAATGGATATTTTGGGAAATTCATAATCAGCCACATTCAGAAATGGGGTGGCCGGAAAGATCAGAACTTGATACAAAACTTTTTGACCAACTAAAGATGAGATAAATTTTATATGTTTTTAGGACATTTTTGCTCTAAAGACAGGCGGATTTTATGCGGGCTATTGAGATTGTCAAGCAATTTATGGAGTTTTTGTTAAAGTTGAGACAATTGATCCTCTTATATCACAACGGTGTGCTTTAACATCAACCTCTGGCTGGGCTGAATTAGATCAAGTATGCCTTGTAAAAGCGCCCAAATTGTTATACTTCACAAATCCGGGCGGATGACCGAAGTATCAAACATAGGAACAGCAAAGGATGTGACATGCAAGAATCTGAAGTGATCGTGAAAACAGAATCCGTACTGGTGAGGATCATGTCGTTGACTCCGCATGAAGTCGCCGAGTGGCACTACCATACCCACGTGACCGATAATATCTTCTGCCTCACAGGGATCATATTGGTCCGGATGCAAAATCCGGATGAAGAAGTTCGGCTGACGCCTGGTGGAAGGCGCCTCATAGAAGCCGGAAGAATTCATCAACTTGAAAATTGCAAGGAGTCTACTTCTTCTTACTTATTGGTACAGGGCATTGGGGAATATGACTTCAATATTATCAATAAATCTCCAACCGGTCTTCCGCTTTAAGGTTGGTTATCACCCACAGGGGAAGAGTCCGCTGAAAAGGCTGTTGTTGAGAATCGGCTGGAAGGCGAGGAGCAGGCCGAGAGTCAGTGCGGAAACGAGAAAGGAATGCTGTTTTGACAATCTAGCGAGTCAATGGCGGCATATCATAATTCTATCGAGAATAAAACAGGGACGGAGTTTTGTTCCGTCCCTGTTTTACCTTATGCCTTCACAGGTTTCTTTAGGATTGTCATGTAAGTTAATAACGCGGCGATGACCATCGGCACCACACCCACGACTCCAAAGATCATGTCGGGAACGATGCGAATCCATTCGATGAACTTGATGAGACTGCCGCCAAGGAAAGCCTGACTGCGAGCATGCCAGTATCCGTTGTTGACTACGTCAACCATCTGCAGGACGCCGCCTGGGAAGAGCGTGATCAACACCATCAAAAGAAGTCCGATGTTGAGTCCCCAGAAACCAACGCGGATGTATTTCTCGATGCCCGCCCATTGCTTATCATTCAAGACCTGGCGCAGTGCAAAGGTCAGCAAGGCCATGCCAAGCATCCCGAATACGCCCATTAGCGCGGCGTGACCGTGATTGGGAGTCAACATTGTGCCAACTTCATAGTAACTGACGATTGGCATGTTGATGAGGAAACCGAATACGCCCGCTCCGATGAAGTTCCAAAAGCCAACCGCCATCAGGAAATAGAGCGTCCACTTGTGGGGCATGGCGATCTCTTGGCCGCAGACTTCACACTTACCGCGCGTCAACTTGATGAAGTCCCAGGCGTCGAGCGTCAAAAGAGTGAGCGGGACCACCTCGAGGGCAGAAAAGACCGCACTTAACGCCATCGTAATGTTCGATTGGCCTGTCCAATACCAGTGGTGCCCCGTGCCGATGATGCCACTGCCGAGGAATAGAATTGCGTCAAGATAAATAACGCGGGCGGCAGTCTTGTGCGAGACGATACCCAGCAGGAAGAAAACAATCGCCACCATCACCGTCGCAAACAATTCAAAGAATCCCTCCACCCACAGGTGAATGATCCAGAAACGCCAAACATCTACAACTGTGAAATTTGTGGTACTGGTAAAGAACATAGCGGGCAGATAGAAGACGGGGATGCCAACCGCCACAAGCATGAAAAGCGAAGCGATCTCATTACGATCTGGATTCTCGCGTGCCGGTAAAACGGCGCGGATCAAAAGCACCAGCCAGAAGATGAGACCAACCGCCAGCAGAACCTGCCAGAAACGTCCAAGGTCGAGGAACTCCCAACCTTGATCTCCAAACCAGAACCACAAATTGCCAAGCGAATTGTTTATTCCAAGCATCTCCCCCAACAGACTTCCGCCCACGACGATGATCAATGCAACAAACAGGATATTAACACCTGCCGACTGCCATTTTGGTTCCTGCCTGCTGACGGCGGGTGCCAGAAACAAAGCCCCCGCAACAAAAGCTGTAGCAATCCAAAACAAGGCTAATTGTAAATGCCAGGTTCTGACCAGGTTGCTGGGAAGTATACGCGAGAAATCCAGACCGTAAAATGACCCAGGGTCGGCGCGGTAGTGAGCAACCAGGGCCCCAAGCATGCCCTGAACCAACACCAACACTGCGACGATCAGGAAGTATTTGATGACGCCTCTCTGGCTGGCAGTTACAACACCTGTCTCCATTGGTTTGGGGTGGACATGACCAACCTCTCCGGCCTTCCAACCCAGGAAGTCCCAACGCCCAAAGGCAAACAGGACCAGTGCGATCCCACCCAGTAATGAGATGATACTCAATGCGCTCCAAACCAGCGTGTCGGTCGTGGCGACATTACCAACCAAAGTATCGTATGGGAAATTGTTGGTATAGGAATAAGGCTTGTCAAGACGATCGGCAACCGAGGCCCAGGCCGTCCATGCAAAGAAGGCCGTCAGTTGTCGCAATTCCTGTGGATCGCTGATGGCTGCCCTCTGCAAACCGGCATTATTGTCCGGCTTGGATAAATACTCTGTCCATTTGGCGATCTGAGTTTGGAACGATGCAGCCTCTATATCCGAGAAGGTTAACATTTTAGTGGCCGGGTCGTAACGATTCTGCTTGAGCAGATTTGCCACCTGTGCGTTTACTGCAGCCTTTTCAGCGGATGTCAGCGCCTCGGGCGTTTTACCGTACAACTGGTTTGCGATCGCGATGGAAGTGTCCAGGCCGAGGGTATGCAGGTACTCTGCTGAAAAATCGGGGCCAAGATACGCGCCGTGGCCCCAGATCGTGCCGTTTTCCATCAGGCCATACTTCAGGAAGATTTCCTGCCCTGTGCTGATATCGTTGCCCGTAAAAATAGTCGTTCCATCCGCGCCGACTACTTTATCGGGGACTGGTGGCGCGACCTGGTAAGCATTGATCGTCATCCCAATCAGAACAGAGAATCCAACGATCATGGCGATCAAGACGCCAACACGCCACCAAGGGGAAAGAGGCTCTGTTGGTGAGGTTTGTTTTTCCATGTTGTCCCTCCAAAAAGATTAGATTGTCAAACTGCGCGGATAATTCGTCAGCGTCTCGAAACCATCTGTCTTGACCCAGTTCGTGTCCTCCACGCGCACGCCCCACGGACCCGCATAGAGTCCGCAATTGCCGACCGAGATGACCACATTCTCAGGCAAAGGCGGCGGCGCTTTTTCACCATGGAAGAAGGCATGACCAGGCGGCAATGGCGATTCTTCAAATTCAATACCCACGCCATGAAGCGGCGGACCGAAAATGTGATTGCCATGTCCGCCGTCCTTCATGACTTGATGCAGATGTCCTTCAAGCGCAGTCATCTCCACGCCCGCCTTGAGCATCTTGATTGTGCTTTGCTGGGCTTCGAGATACAAGTCATAAGCCTTCTGCTGTTCAGCTGTCGGCCTGCCCGCGCAGACCGTGCGGCAGATGTCCGCGCTGTAACCATTCACAATCGGGTGGATGTCGATCATCACCAGATCGTCCTTCTCAATCTTGCGCGTCGTCGGCAAGCCATGCGCGATGCTCGTGCGCGGACCCGAAGCGACATATGACCGCCAGAACTCTTCCGCGCCTGCCACCTGACTCTCGGTCGCGCCTGGACGAACGGCCTTGATTGCCGCGCCCATGCCACTTACAACCACTTTAGCTGTAGCACGAATACGCTCGATCTCATCAGGCTCTTTGACCATCCGCAGTTCCGAGAGAATATGTGTGCAGTCTTTTGTAATCATCTTTTCAGGCTTGGCATGTGGATGGGTCAACATGTCCATCATGGACTGAGTCAGGAACGTGTATTCCAACCCAACTGTCCCCTCTTTGATTCCGAAATGCTCGAAGTAGTGAGCAATCGAATGAATCATCCCCACTTCATCATCGAAGCCAACGATCTTGTCGTGATAGGCCAGCGCCTTCACATCTTCGATATCCGTGACTGGAACGCCGAGCGCCACTTTGCCGTCAGCTGTGATCATGGCATAGGCGCACAGCCGTCCGTCGCCCGTTAGATAGAACATGTTGGATGGCTTGGTGAGCAGGAGCACGTCAATGCCAAGATGGCGCATGTGCTCGCCGCATTTTGCAATTCGTTGTGGATATGGGTTGGTCATCCTCCACCTCCTTAGGAACCGAGTCTCGTTTACCTCAATCATTATTCCACTTAACCTCACGAATTTCAATTATGACAAAACTCCCCTATTCCAGCCGCGAAATGTCATCCCCTCGTTATTCAAACTAATAAATACTCCCATCCTGGTGGTGCGCGTCTTTGATGCCCATCGAACATTCGATGTTGAACTGCAGAATGTGTCAATGATTTGAGACAGTATTTTTCGTAATTTAGTCACTATTGGCAGTGACTTCCCTGGCACCGCCCGTCACCGTTCGTGCCGCG
>CAZEGE010000158.1:0-5318 GCA_964511765.1 uncultured Anaerolinea sp. | reverse complement strand
TCCCCGTGGTGACCTTGATAAAGTCACGGCGGGAAATTTCATTCGAACCAGACATGTATGCCTCCTGGAAATTTTTTTCGCGTTTGTCACATTATCATTATAAATAAAAGAGCAGTTTTGATAAACTCGCAAATGGATAATCCGGATTAGATTATAAGGGTCTTTGTCGGCTTTATTGTAAAATAGCTGAAATGAAATCCATAGGATGATTGTCACCTTTTGGGTTGCCATTTTCTCCCTTTCTTTTTGCGATTCCAAAGTTAAAAGAGTAAAATAAGTTCTCGTGTCACAGGAATGATAAACGCAAGCGCTTACATAAACTTAATTTTTTTCAAGGAGGCATAGATGGGCCTGAAAAGAAATGTCAGCCTATCCACGGGTTTGCGGTACAAGGGACAAGGTCCGTTTTTGACCTTTATCCTGCATCGCATCGGTGGAATCGGCATGGCGGTCTTCATCACCATACATATCCTGGCTTCGTTCCTGGGTGGAGATGGCGGAAAACTAGCCAACGCCATTTACGAGAACTGGGCTTTCCAGATTTTTATTTTCTTCTGCGTGTTGTTCCACGCCATCAATGGTTTGCGGATCACCATTCTTGACCTGTGGCCGAAATTGCTTGAGCACTCGCACGAAGCCATCTGGCTGGAATGGGCGGCCTTCCTGCCCATTTTTGGTATCTCAGTGCTCGTCATCATTAACACGGCGTTGGGAGGCTAGCATGAACAATACCAAATCAAGAAATCTATCCCTTTCCCAGCGCGGCATGAACTTTGAAACGCTCATGTGGCTCTTTACGCGCCTCTCGGCATTAGGGATGTATGCACTGATCCTGATTGCCTTGATCGGCGCACTGATCATGGGCGCCCGCAACCAAATGAATTTTGCGGATGTAATGCGTTGGGCTTTCATGCCCAATGTCACCCATGTACAAAATACAGACGTGCCGGATGTAACGCCGTGGAATTCGCTTTTCTGGAAGTTAACAGGCAGTGCGCTTCTGCTTGTAGCAGTGGCGCATGGCGTGCATGGTCTGGTTGTCATTGCAGATGATTACATTGCGAGTTCAAGAGGCAGACAGATTGCCCGACTCTTGAGCATTGTTTTCATGCTGACTATGATCGGCATTGGTCTGTATATTATTTTGACTTCATAAATTTTTTTAACCACGAAGAGCACAAAGGAACACGAAGGAAAAACCTTTCTCTTTTCCATCCTTTGTGACCTTCGCCCCCTTTGTGGTTAATGTTTTGCATTTAGGAGTAATTCATGGCAAAAGTTCATCAATTTGATGTAGTCGTTGTCGGCGGCGGCGGTGCGGGTCTCATGGCGGGGCTGTACGCATCCAGAACGGCGAAGACTGCGGTGATAAGCAAGATGTATCCCACGCGCTCACATACGGGCGCGGCGCAGGGCGGAATCTCTGCCGCGCTGGGCAACTACGAAGAAGACAAGCCCGAATGGCACACGTACGATACGGTCAAAGGGTCGGATTATCTTGGCGATCAGGATGCGATCGAGTTCATGTGCAATGAAGCGATTGATGCAGTGCTCGAACTGGAACACATGGGGCTTCCATTTGACCGCACGCCCGAAGGACGAATCTCACAGCGACCGTTTGGCGGGCACACCAACAATGAGACTGGCAAACCTGTTAGAAGAGCCGCGCATGCCGCAGACCGCACGGGTCATATGATCCTGCAAACCTTATATCAGCAGTGTTTGAAGAACAAAGTTAATTTCTTCGATGAATATCAAGTGCTTGATTTCATCATGGTCAACGGCAAGGCTGCGGGCGTGGTGGCGGTTGAACTTTCCACAGGCGAGCTGCATACCATCCATGCGAAAGCTGTCATCTTTGCCACTGGCGGATATGGCCGCGTTTTCGAAGTGACATCCAACGCCTATGCTTACACGGGTGATGGCCCTGCGATTCTTTTTCGTCACGGCATTCCACTCGAGGATATGGAATTTTTCCAATTCCATCCGACGGGTATATATAAACTCGGCATTCTGATCACAGAAGGCGCGCGCGGTGAAGGCGCAGTCTTGATCAACGATAAAGGCGAGCGTTTTATGCCCAAGTATGCGCCCACTGTAAAGGACCTCGCTTCACGCGATGTTGTTTCGCGAGCGATCTATACCGAGATCAAAGAGGGCCGCGGCATTGGCGGCAAGAATTATGTCTATTTGGATATTCGTCCTGAGACGGTGAATAAATTTGCGGCATTGGATGGACGGACAAACCCAGACGGTTCCCCCCTGCTGATAACTGGTGACACGGTTCTGACGAAGATTCCTGACATTGTGGATTTCTGCCGTGTGTATCTGGGAGTTGATCCTGTGACCCAAGTGATGCCAACCCAGCCGACGGCACATTACGCGATGGGCGGTATTCCAACAAATAAATACGGTGAAGTTGTGATTGATGATAAAGGCACGGCATTCCCCGGTCTGTTCGCGGCGGGTGAATGCGCATGTGTGTCTGTGCATGGCGCGAACCGCCTCGGCACGAATTCATTGCTTGACATCGTCGTCTTCGGCAAACACGCGGGACTCAAAGCGGCGGAATATGCACTCCAGGCCGAGTTTGAGAAACTGCCCGAGGACGCTGAATCAGCTTCACGGTCCGATTTCGATGCGCTTCGGAAAGGGTCAGGTAAAGAGAACGTATTCGACCTGTCCAACGAGATGAAGAAGGTCATGTTCGCAGACATCGGCATTTATCGAAATGAAAAAGACATGCAGACCGCTTTGGAAAAAGTACGCGAGTTGAAAGTGCGTTTCAAAGATGTGGCCGTGAGCGACACGGGAAAAATCTTCAACACGGAATTGTTGAACGCGTGGGAATTTGGCAACCTGCTCGATATTGCAGAAGTGGTTGCGGTGAGCGCGCTGAATCGCAAAGAATCTCGCGGTGGACATTCGCGCGAGGATTTCCCCGACCGCGATGACAAGAACTGGTTGAAACATACTCTGGTATGGAACAGGAACGGCAAGTTGGAGATTGATTACAAACCGGTAGTCATCACCAAATATCAACCCAAGGCAAGAGTTTATTAAAAAAACCACCCTCACCCTAGCCCTCTCCCGAAGGGAGAGGAGACTCCCTTCCCCTTCGGGGGAAGGGTTGGGGATGAGGGCAAGAGGAGACTTTATGGAAATTACGATAAAGATATTTCGTTACGATCCCGAGCAAGACACGCGCGGCCATTACGAAACTTATGTGGTGGAAGGCGACGAGAACGACCGCGTGTTGGATGTGCTTGAGCTGGTGAAAGGCAAAACCGATGGTTCGCTGGCTTTCCGCCGTTCGTGCGCGCATGGCATCTGCGGCTCGGATGCGATGCGTATTAATGGTCGTAATCATCTGGCGTGCAAAACTTTGGTGCGCGATGTGGGCGCGAACATCACCGTTGAACCTGTGCTTGGTTTGAAGGTTAAAAAAGACCTGATCGTGGATATGGACCCGTTCTTTGATAACTACAAGAAGATGCTGCCATATTTGATCAACGACAGCCCATTGCCCGCCGATGGACGCGAACGTTTGCAAAGCCCTGAGGATCGCGCACGCTTCGATGAAACAACAAAATGCATTTTGTGCGCGGCTTGCACCACCTCCTGCCCATCGTATTGGGCGAGCGGCGAGTATTATGGTCCTGCCGCCATTGTCACCGCGCATCGCTTTATCTTCGATAGCCGCGATGAAGGCGCTTCGCAGCGTCTGCACATTCTGAGCGAGACAGATGGAACGGCGCGCTGTCACACCGCATATAACTGCACCGAAGCCTGTCCGCGGGATATCAAGATCACGAAGGCGATTGGCGAAGTGAAGATGGCGATAGTGACAGGCAAGTTGGATTGAGTTTAAGTAAATTGTGAGTAGGAATTAGGCAGGCCGTATCATATGAAGATGCGGCCTGTTTTATGATTTGGAAATACCCTTGTCACCCAAGCACAATATTATCGATCAACCTCGTCTTGCCGAGAAAGACTGCCATCGAAAGCAGGGTTCTTCCTTCGATCACATCCAACTCTGCCAGCGTATCGTAATCCGCGCAGGAGACGTATTGCATTTGAGCCAGCGGTTCGCCCGCCAAAACTTCCTTCATCTTTCTTCTGATCAGCTCTCCCTCCCTCTCGCCGGCCTCATACGCCTCTTTTGCCGCGCTCAAGGCGCGAAACAGCACCGCGGCGGCTTTGCGTTCCTCGCCGCTCAGATACTTATTACGGCTTGACATCGCCAGCCCATCCGCCTCGCGCACGATCGGGCAGACGACAATTTCAATCGGGAAATTCAAATCCCGCGTCATCTGGCCGATGACCGCCGCCTGCTGCGCGTCCTTTTGACCGAAATATGCCTTATCAGGCTGGGTCGCGTTGAACAACTTCGCCACGACGGTAGTCACGCCCCTGAAATGAGTGGGTCTCAGCGCGCCTTCCAGCGGACGAGTTAGCGCTTCAACCTCCACCCAGGTCTGGTAGCCAGGCGGATACATCGCCTCAGTTGACGGATTCCACACCAAATCCACGCCGAGAGGCTGAATCAGGCTCGAATCACGCTCGAGATCGCGAGGATATGTCGAGAGGTCTTCGTTCGGTCCAAACTGTGTCGGGTTGACGAAGATGGTCACGATTACATGCCCACACTCTTCCTTTGCGCGCTTAATAAGCGAGAGATGGCCCTCGTGTAAACATCCCATCGTCGGGACCAGGCCAACTATCCCTTTGAGAGAGAGGCGGGCGGTTCTTAGGTCATAAAGACTCGATACGGTTTTCACGGCACGCTCCAAGTTGTATAGACATATATCTTGTTCTCCCTGTATTCCCATAGTTTGGGGTCTTGACAGGCTAGAAATTTTGTTCTACACTCTTATTATAATCAGACAAAAGGAGATATAAAATGGCTTACGGACATACCAACTCAAAAGGAAATACCTACTACCTGCATTCCAAAGGCAGAATGTTCTTCTTCTCGAAGGAAATCAAGGAAGGCGCTCTCGACGCCGTGCCGGCAGGCTACGATGTCGTTGAAATGAAGACCGGTTTGCCCGTCCTCAAGAAGAAAGTAGTGGCTGCGCCTGCAACAGTAGAAACTCCTCGCACGGAAGCACCCGCTACTGAAGCGACTCCTGCCCCAGAAGCGGTTCCCGCAGAAAATGCAGGTAATTAAAGTATAACCCTGTTCGGAAATCCCGCTCAGCGTTTGAGCAGGATTGCAAGACACAACCCAACTGTTCTTTTAGATAAAAAGGAGACCAAAATGACACGTACACAAGCATCTAAAAGTTATGAAATGAAAGGGGATCAGCCATGCC
>CAZEGE010000157.1:0-5342 GCA_964511765.1 uncultured Anaerolinea sp. | reverse complement strand
CCCACCATCGCGCATCATCATGATTTTCATTGGGAGCGCCAGCGCTTTCAAGTGAATTGTGTGGGTGATTACATCGCGACGGCATTTCCACCCAATCTGCCATCCATTCGACACGTGGTCATCAATTCATTGCAAGCCCAGCAGATCGCTTCGCGTTATGGCTTGACCTCGCGCGTGATCCCCAACGTCATGGATTTCGACACCCACCCGCCTGATCCTGATCACGATCCTTACACTCAATCTATCCGCGCAGACTTTGGCATTCAACCAGGCGAATATTTTTTCCTGCAGCCCACGCGCGTCATCCAGCGTAAAGGGATCGAACATGCCGTCGAACTCGTGCGCCGTCTGGAGTTTCCCGTAAAACTTGTAATCTCACATGCCGCGGGCGATGAAGGTACCGATTACGAACAACGTGTGCGTGAATATGCACATCTGCTGGATGTGACTGTTCGTTTTGAATCGGATCAGGTGCAGGATTTTCGCGGCATCACCGGGGATGGCCGAAAAATATATACGCTTGGTGATGTATATCCTCACGCTGATCTCATCACCTATCCTTCCAATATCGAAGGGTTTGGCAATGCCTTTCTTGAAGCCGTATATTATCACCGCCCGATTTTGGTCAATAACTATTCCATTTATGAGGTGGATATCAAACCCAAAGGTTTTCGCGCGGTCTGGTTTGATGGTTTTATAAGTAAAGATACGATCAAGATGGTGTGCGAGATTTTACAAAATCCAGAGCAGGCGCGGGAATGGACGGAGGAGAATTATCAACTTGCAAAGCGATATTTTTCCTTCACCGTTTTAGAGCGCCGCTTGCAAGCCATCCTTACAGATTGTTTGGGCGGACAAATATGAAGGTTGCCATTCTGCATTATTCGGTGCCGCCCATCGTCGGCGGTGTGGAAAGCGTCATCGCCCATCATGCGCGGTTGATGTCTGCAAACGGGCATTTTGTTCGTTTGATTGCGGCGCGCGGCGAGTCATTGAACAATCAGATTCCATTGACCGCAGTCCCTCTTGCAGATTCGCGTCACGTGCGTGTGACAGAGATGAAAGAGCAGTTGGATCGCGGTGAGGTAACTGCCAAATTCGAATCGTTACGCGATGAACTTGCCAAACAATTACAAGAAGTTTTATCCAGTGCGGATATTTTAATCGCGCACAATGTCTGTTCCCTTAGCAAAAATCTCGCGCTCACTGCTGCGCTGCACCAATTACACACATCCAAAACGTTACCGCGTTTGATCTTGTGGCACCATGATCTTGCGTGGACATCGCCGCGTTATCAGCCTGAATTGCACGATGGCTATCCCTGGGATTTGTTACGTACCGATTGGGGCAACATCACGCATGTTGTGGTTTCAGAATTACGCCGCACGGAATTGGCGAATTTGATGAAACTAGACCCCGCTTCCATCCACGTCATTCCAAATGGCGTGGATGCGGCGCGATTTTATAAACTAGAATCGCAAACTCAAACCCTGCTTGAACAAACACATTTACTGGACGCTGCACCGATTTTGTTATTGCCCGTCCGTGTGACGCCGCGTAAAAATATTGAACTGGCTTTACATACGTTGTTTGAATTAAGAAAACATATTCCACAAGCAGCACTCGTGGTGACGGGTCCACTGGGTCCGCATAACGTGGACAATCTCAAATACTTCGAACTGCTCACAAGTTTACGCGCTCAACTAGGTTTGCAAGATTCAGCTCATTTCCTTGCCGAGCTTGTGGATTCCTTCCTGCCAGATGAGGTCATCGGGGATTTTTACCGCATTGCAGACGCATTATTCTTGCCCAGCCGTGAAGAGGGATTCGGCATTCCATTGATCGAAGCCGCGTTCAGTCATCTTCCTGCTTTTTGCGCGGATATCCCTTCCCTGCGCGAGTTGGGATTAAGTGATGCGGCTTTCTTTTCACCCGATGAAGACCCCATGAAAATTGCAACTAGGCTTGCGGAGTATTTTAAATCTTCTTTATCCGCACGTCTCGCCATGCGCGTTCGTTCGTCGTTCCGTTGGGAAGCGATCTATCATCAACACATCGCGCCGATATTGTAGCGCGACATGAATGTCGCGCTACAATATCCCTTTTGAAAGGGTACCCCCATGATAAAACATTCTGAATTTAAGCCCATTCACACCATTCTCATTCCATTGATTCATGAAGGACCTGGAATACACGCACTTGAACTTGCGCGCCATTTCGACGCGGAAATTCTCCTTGTGGGCATGGTAGTGGTTCCGCCCGATCAATCATTAAGTGTTGGCGCGATGGCCGCGCGCGCCTTGCGGAAACAATTACGTCATTATGGAAAAGATGAACGCATAACCAGCAAATCGCAGATCATCGTTTCCCATCAACCGTGGAATGAACTCTCAAACCTATTGCAGAAGGAAAAGCCAGACCTGCTTTGTTTGGAATGGAGTGCTCATCTGACCGCTTTGGGCGTGACAACTAATGACGTATTGACGCGCCCTCCTTGCGACCTCGCTTTGGTGCGCGGAATAATTTCAAGTAAACCGAAGCAGGTCCTCGTCCCACTTAGAGGCGGACCTCATGCGGAGTTATCCTTGCGTGTTGGTTTGGGCCTGCATCCAAAAGGGGTCACGGCTCTTCATCTTCGTAAAACAGATGATCCTAAAGATGGAAGCGATGCGCCTTTCAAGGGTCTGGAGCGCGTGCTGAAGCAAATGCCTGATGTGCAGAAACAAATTGCGGTCACGGAGGACGCGGCGCAATTGATCATTGACAATGCTAAACAGGCCGATGTGATTATTTTGGGTGCAACATCCCAGCCCGTTTCAAGTTCCGTTTCACTGGGCGCTTTTGCAGACCGCATTTTGCGTGATGCGCCTTGCGTGGTCATTGCTGTAAAAAGCGGGCGGCCACTGCCTCAGGTAAATTATGACGAAAGCGCGGGCCTGCAAGCCATTTCGATTTTGGTGGATAAATGGTTTGCAGAAAACACGTTTCATGGCGATGAATTCAAACAATTGAATGAACTGGTTGAATTGAAACGTCAACAAGGCGTGAGCATCAGCCTGGCTTTGCCCGCTTTGAACGAAGAGGAGACGGTGGGCAAAGTAATCAAGATGATGAAAAAAGAATTGGTGGAAAAATTCCCGTTGCTGGACGAGATCGTTTTGATCGATTCCAATTCAACGGATCGCACGCGCGAGATCGCGAAGCAGGAAGGTGTCCCTGTTTACGTCCATCAACATTTGCTTGAACGATTAAAACCAAGGCTGGGCAAAGGCGAGGCCTTGTGGAAAAGCCTGCTGGTCACACACGGCGATATCATCATTTGGATCGATACTGACATTGTGAACATCCATCCGCGTTTTGTGTACGGCATTCTGGGTCCCATGTTGATCAACCCTCAGGTTCAATTTGTAAAAGGTTTTTACCGCCGCCCATTGAAAGTGGGTGAGAAGATGCAAGCTGGCGGCGGCGGACGTGTCACCGAATTGACAGCCCGCCCTTTGTTGAATCTGTTTTATCCCGAACTTTCGGGCGTTGTACAGCCGCTCTCAGGCGAATATGCGGGCAGGCGCGAAGCATTGGAAAGCGTACCGTTCTTTTCCGGGTATGGCGTCGAGACAGGCTTGTTGATTGACATTTATGAACGCTACGGCTTGAATGCCATCGCACAAGTGGATTTGCTCGAACGCATTCATCACAACCAGCCTTTGGAGGCATTGAGCAAAATGTCATTCGAGATCATCCAGGCGGTCATTCGCAGACTTGAGAGTCGGATGGGGCATGTGGTGCTTGAAGACGTGAACAGATCCATGAAATTGATCAGATACAATTCGAAAGGTTATTTTCTGGATGTTGAAGAGATCGCCGAGCATGAACGGCCACCCATGATTGAGATCAAGGAATATCGGGAAAGGAAAAGATGACGGATCTCTGGCTCCTTCGTCACGGGCAAACGGATTGGAATTTGACAGGCCGATGGCAGGGACAGACATCCGAGGCACCAGGATTAAATGATATGGGACGCGCGCAAACGCTGGCTGCCTGCGATCAATGGACGGATGTGAGCTTTTCTGCCATCTATAGCAGTGACCTGCTCCGCGCCAGACAAACCGCCGAGTTGATCGCTGAATCCTTGGGTTTGACGGTCACCCTCGAACCGCGTTTGCGGGAGATGAATCTCGGCGCGTGGGAGGGGATGTTTTCCGATGAAATTGAAGCGCAATACCCACAGGAACTGGCGGAACGCGCACGAAATCCTTTTCAGGCGCGGGCGCCGCAGGGCGAATCCCCTGCGGAAGTCGCAGAACGTGTTATTGCAGCTGTAAACGAAACCGCCGTAAAATATCAGGACAAATCAGTGTTGATCGTTGCGCATGGTATTTCACTGGCTGTCATCATTTGCCGTGCACAGGGGATTCCGCTGGACAATGTGTATGAGCACATTCCGGAAAACGCGAAACCCTATCGCGTGGAATGGAAATGAAATAGTTTGGGTTATACTTTCAAAATTCAAGGATCAATTCGGAGATAATATGAACCTATCTGCCTGCATGAAAAAAAATGTGGTTGCAATTAAAATAAATGCAACAATCCGCGAAGCTGCCGCCATTATCGTAAAAAAACACATCGGTCTCTTGCCTATTGTGGATCAGGACGATAAACCGGTCGGCGTGATTGGTCTGGGCGACCTGCTAAAACTGGAACTGCCTGCTTTTGTTGATTTTGTCGCGGATGTGGACTTTGTCCATGATTTTGGTGCGGTGGAGAATACGCGTCCATCAGCAAAAACGTTGAAAGAAACTGTCAAATCTTTAATGAGACCCATCATTACTGTCGAAGAGAGTTGTGGCCTCCTGCGTGCCTACGCATTAATGTTACAGCAAAACTTACACGACATGCCGGTTGTATCCGGAGATGGAAAACTTGTAGGCATCGCCTCGCGCGTGGATATCGGCGTCGCCATCCTTTCAACCTGGGCAAAGGTGGAATAGCATGAATGCTGCCACCGTTTTATCAAGTCTTATTTTCATAGTTAGTCTGGCCCTTATTTTTTCAGAGAAGATCAATCGTACCATCGTCGCCTTTGCCGGCGCATTCCTGATGATGGCTGTTGGAGAAGCCCTGCATTTTTATAACATGGAGAGCGCGATTGAAGCAATCGACTTCGAGACTCTCGGACTCTTGATGGGGATGATGATTATCGTGGCCATGCTTGAGCCAACAGGTTTTTTTGAATATCTTGCCGTTCTCGCGGCGCGTGCCTCAAAAGGAAACCCTGTTCGCTTGTTCATCTTGTTGGGAAGTGTGACCACCGTCCTTTCGATGTTCCTCGATAATGTCACAAC
>CAZEGE010000156.1:0-5372 GCA_964511765.1 uncultured Anaerolinea sp. | reverse complement strand
ACAGCACATAGTCGAACGACTCGTCGGGGAATTGCAGATGTTCCGCGTCCATCTGACGCACTTCCACATTCGGTGATAAATCGAGGCGCGCAAGTTCTTTAGCGGTTTCCTTTACCATCCCATCGGACAAGTCAATCCCTATGACGCGCCCCTGCGTTCCAACAGATTTCGCCGCAGGAAAAAGAACCGCTCCCCTTCCAGTTGCCACATCGAGCACATGCGCTCCATTGGGGATGCCGGCAAGTTCAACGACTCGGTTCCCAAAATGAGAGAAGAATCGCGGTCCAACATGGTCGAATGTGGTTGCTACTCGGTCAAAGAGTCCTGACACCTGCTGTTTTCTTTGTGACGTTTCGGAAGATTCATTATTGGTCATCATAACTCTCCTCTCACTGTGGTGACATGGGATACTCATCCAGCAGTCTTGCCATATTTTCAAAGACAGCCCAGGTGGGTTTGAGATTCATGGGGTGTTTCCTGAACGGTTAGGCGGCGTTTTACGGGAGTGCGCCTTTTTATTTCAGATTCATTTCTCGACAGGGGCATCTTCAAGATTACCCCATTCAGCCCATGAAAGGTCGTATTCACGGACGTTGGAATAGCCAAGTAATTGCGTCAAGGCAAACCACAGGTGAGTTGACAATCCACCACGCACACAATAGGTAACGATATTCTGATCTTGACCAATACCCTTTTCGGCAAACAAAGCCTTTAATTCATCTATGGATTTGAATGTGCCATCGCTATTGGTTGTTGGAGTTTGAAAGCCAAGAAACTCACCCGCGGAATCGAAAATGCGTCCAGCAGGCACGTTGATTGCGGATGGGATATGTCCGCCGTGCAACATGCCAGCAGTATTCTCACCCGTGTACATATCTTCGGGGCGCGCGTCAACAAAAGTAAAGTCTGCTTTTCCAAGCGCCCCCATGATGAAGTCTTTATCTGCGCGCAGGTCAAGATTTGGCGATTGGGCGATATATTGTGTGGGCTTTACGGCGGGAAGTTCTACGCTTAATGGGCGATTCTCTGCCGTCCATTTTTGCCTACCGCCATCAAGCAAGCGCACGTCCCTATGCCCATAGATTTTTAATAACCAAAAACCCATAACGGCAATGAGGTTGTTAAGACCGCCGTAAACAACAACGGTGTCGTCATTTTTGATTCCTGCTTTGGATAGCGTATCTTCAATTTGCGCTTTAGAAGGAAGGACGCGGTTATCCCCTTGTTGAATATCAGAAAATCCCCAGCCTGCCACAGCGTTGGGAATATGCCCTGATTCAAACTCGGAAACATCCCATCCAACTTCCAGCAATCGGACATTTGGGTCGTTTAGGCGGTCAAAAACCCATTGCGTACCTACAAGAACTTTTGCATTTTCAATCGTGGACATGATATTCTCCTTTGGTTTGGAATATGATGATTTGAACATACGACAGCCGCCGCACACTAAGGTGACTGTCACTTTATCAATTCGTTGATTTGTGAAAGATGCGTGCTTTCGTGTGCGGCGAAGTAACTAACCTGCTGGCGGAGGGTCACCGTGCCGAATTCTTCGTGCTCGCCTGTGCGCCACCAATCGGAGAGGGGCAGTGATTCCAACTTGCGGAGAGTCTCCGCGCGCGAGGCACGATATGTGTCGAAAATTTCACGCGCCGAGGGCGGACGCTCCGTCTCATTTTTCGCCCACGCGAAGACGGCTTTCGATTCGAGAATGGGATGCGCCTCTTTGATGAACAAGTCCACGCGAAAATCGAGCACGCCCTGCGCGTCGCGCAGATGAGTTAACACGTTACGGATTGCCCAACCGCCATCCTGCGGCGGTTGATTCATCACATCATCGGATAACCCATTGAGAAGCTTTTCCACATCGAGCGGAGTCTGGCGTAGGCGTTCCAGCGCGGCGGGCGGTTCGAGCGCGTCGAACCAGTAATTGGGCATGAACTTTTGGAACGTCTCTGCCCACGCGCCGCAAACGGGACATGACTCAGCGGGCGGGGCGAGTGTGATATGTCCGCACGTGCGGCAGACGTATGGATGAGGCGTTGCGGTGATGGGCGAAAGTTTTCCCTGCGCCATGAACTCCGCGCCACGCTTCAACGCGGAGAGCAAATCCGCGCTCACGTTCAAATTTGATAACCCATCAATCGTTTGCTGAATATCGGCGGCTAATTTATCTTTGTCGGTTGAGATATTGAGCGGATACGTTTCCTGGCGGCACAACGAATCTGCGGCGGCGCGCGCCAGTTTGGCGAGGTTGTATTGTCCCTCCCCTTCCAGCCGCGAGGCAAGGGCGAAAAGATGAACGAGGGCGTCTGCCCATGTTGTTTTGTCGGTGGTCATAATGTCACCTCCATCTGTTAAACTTTGGTTTCCAACGCTGTGCGAATCGCTTCTACACAGTTGTAATGCGGCGTCCAGCCTATAGCTTTCAGTTTTACATTGCTGGCAGAGAAATCAACCAGCGTTGCCTGAACCCAGGATGGATGGGTGGGTGAGCCAAGGTAACGCCAACGGACAAAGGCTACAAGGCGAGCCAGCCATACAGGAATCGTCATTGGCTTCGCGCTGATGATTTCGTAAACTTCGCTTAAGCGGATGGAGTCATCTGGCACCACGTTAAAAGCGCCAGGCATGTCTGTGCGAATGGCTTGCGCAAAAGCCTGAGCCACATCATTTTCATGGACGAACTGGGAGCGCGGGTTGAAACCAGGGAATAAAACCGCATTTTCACGGAATCCTGGCACGGTTGCATAGTTGCGAGGTCCAATGATGTAACTGATGCGGAACAAGGTCAATGCTATTCCTGAAGGTATCACTACTTCGGAAAGTATCTTTTCAGCAAGGGCTTTGCTGTTCCAGTAATACATGGACGATTCGCCCTTTCCGATGAGACAACTCTCGCCCAGATTCTCTTTTCCCTGCACCTGGATGGGGTCATACGCGGCAACACTGCTGGCATGGAGGAAGCCGCGAACTTTATTTTTGATAGCCGCCTGGGCAACGTTTCGTGTGCCGTTGAAGTTGATGTCATCGCGAACCGCTGCGGGCATGTTCGCCAGCCACTGGACGATGAACGCTGAATGAATCACGAAATCATGCCCGAACATGGCATCCGCAATTTCTGGTGAGCGAATGTCCATTTTGACCAGATTCACCTTGTCGGGCAAAGAGTCTCGCGGCAAGCTGTGATTGACAATACCCGTGATGGCATCGATCTCTGGCATACTTGCCAATTGGGTGGCGAGTACACTGCCGAGATAGCCGCCTGCACCAGTGATGAACACTTTTATTCCCATAGGATTAATTCTCTGTTCTTGAAATGGAATTCATGTGCATGGAAAAGCTCCTTATTTTTCGGTGGACATGCTCACGTCATTGGACACGGATGCAAAGTGCTTGTTGAGTTCATCGGCAGATTGTCCAAATTGCTCAGGAATATAGTGATGCGCGCCGTGTTTATCTTTGGGGTGATTGCTCAGAAAACTTTTTAGACGCTCTTCATATTCATCCGACCACGGAACGCCAAAATGAGCGTATATATCTTTTACTGTCTGCATGGAATCTTTCACCAATTGATCGTATTGGACATCCAGCACCGCATTGTTGACGGCGGAATCGCTCCGAGATTTTTGACCTCCCTCCAGATAATGGGTGTACATTCGCTTATTAATCTCCGCCATACGTTGCACGTTGATGTCATGGGTCACTGCTCGGTGCGCGGAATAGAACATGCTGTTTGCGCTGGTCAGACAGGTGGTTGGGTTTCGATGCAATTGAATGACTCTGGCATTCGGGATAACAGAAAGTAATGTGCCGAGGTTGGGTGTATGATCAGGCGCTTTCAAAATCAAGCGTTTTCCTGGAGTCGCCAGTTGTTGCGCTTTGAGCAGCAGGCTGTATTCCTGGTAACATTTTTTTTGGTCTTGCGCAAACAGCCATTCAGCATAGGAAAAAACAGGCGCCACCACCCAAAAGCAGATCGAATGGAGTGTCAATCCCAGCATCCAGATGCACTCCTCTTCCTTATCCTCGCGGATGATGTGCTTTGAATCCATCTCAGGGAAAATGGGTCGGCGGAACTGGAGTTCCCAGCGCGTCGTTGCCTGACGGTTATCCTTTTTCCCAATAAACGGAAAGGGACGGTAAAGTCTCCACATGGGAATCCCTGCATTTCCTGGGTCGACAGATAACATGCGGTGCAGGATCGTAGTCCCCGAACGCGGGATCCCAACGATGATGAAGGGCGCGTTGATCTCTGAACAAAAGACATCGGGTATCCGCTTTTGCGCTTCAACGAACAACAGCCGCTGGCTCATATAAGTGAGAATCACCATACGAGTGCCAAACCTGCCAAAGAAATGCAGGTTGGCATCCTTTTCAATGGACTGTAACAAAACATCAAAACCTTCCCGATAGTACGGATCGCCAAAATCACTTAAGCCCGTCTCGCGTTCGGCAAGTTGGTGTAATGTTTTGGCGTCCATTCGCGTGAGTGGTATCCCCCATTTTTCCATTTGAGAGCCAAGAAAATCCAAAATTCTGTATGTTCGTGGCATTGGCACATAAGTAGGTAACATCGAATCCTCCTGTTGTTCAAACGATCCGAATCCCGAAGTGCTCTTTCAGAGCGCGTAGAAAATCTTGCTCGTCCTCAATGGGCATTTCCTCACGCTGACCGTTCCGTGTGACGATCAATGTATCGCCCGTCAGACTGATCCTGCCATCTTCTGTGACGCGGGAGCAGATGCGCCCCTGTACGAAATAGGATTCGGGCGCAGTCTGGTAATAGCGGTTTGCTTCCTCAAAATCGCGCAACGTCAATGACGCCATGTCAACATCGAAGGAATACTCGTCATACCATTCGTTCGTTTCGAGCAGTCTCTGCAACAACCAGCGATTGTCAGAACGCATAAAGCGATAGGTTGAATCCACACCAAATTGATTTTCACCTTCCACCAATCGCAAAGGCAGACGCGACGAATCGCCAAATCCCACATCCACGATCCAGCGGTCATCCAGTTGGATTAGCAGGGTGAGATGATCGATCTCCGCAGGGATGCCGCCGTGAATCACATTTGACGAGAATATGGTGATGTCGAATCCCATCGCCCAAAGCAAACTCGCTAACAGTCCATTCAACTCGTAACAGAATCCGCCGCGCCTGTTGACGACGATCTTCTCGAACAACGCCGCTTCATTCAGAACGATTTGCCTGTTGAGGTGGATGTCGAGATTCTCAAACGGGACGGTGAGCAAGTGGGCGCGGTGAATCCCGCGCAGGGTCTCGAGAGTCGGTTGCGTCGAGCCGTGATAGTTGATTCGGTTGAGGTAGGCGGAAACATCAATCATTGCTTGAATCTCGGAATCAAAAA
>CAZEGE010000155.1:0-5419 GCA_964511765.1 uncultured Anaerolinea sp. | reverse complement strand
GGAATTTCATGGTAAGTCCTTCAACATATAGTCGCGCTTCAATCCTGCCTGCCTAACAAAGCGTGCACCTGACATGTGGGATTCTGCGGCATTTTCAAGCATTTTTCTGGCTTCGAGTTTTTCCTGCTCCCAAACAGAATCCCAGCCCGCCCACACGCGGGTATCCCCTACGGGGACGATGGCGCAAACCGTTAGCCTGCTCATCGCATGTCATATCTTGTAATTACACAGGCATATAATGACTGATACACCGCCTCCCAACGACCCACTGGCTTATCAGGAATGGGTTAATCAATTAGAGCAAAAATGGCAAGCAGGGTTAATTCCTGACCCTCAAACCGTTGCCGTAATTCTTGTAAATAATCGTAACGAAGTATTGCTCCAATTGCGAGACGATAACCCCAGTATTTCCTGCCCTAACTCATGGACTTTACCTGGCGGCGTTGTTGAATCTCCTGAAACCCTTGAAGAAGCAGCCCAACGTGAGTTGGCTGAAGAAACAGGACTTCATTTGAGTTTATCTCATTGGAAGGTTTACAAACGCAAGCCCGAAGGCTATCAGTTCTCAATCGAGCAACATGTTTACATTGGCACGACTCACCAAGAAAGTGATGAAATGACTCTGGGTGAAGGACAGGCATTACACTTTTTCAGGCGAGATGAACTTCCCTTATTATCAATTGCATTTGATTTCGACAAATTACTTTATGAGTTTTTCGACCAAAGCAAAGACTCTGGTTAACCAATCAAATGAATATTCGCACTCTGTTCATAAAGCATATTGGCTTCAAAATTAAAACGCAGGCTAACAAAGCGTGAACCCGACGTGTGGGAGTCTGCGCGATTTACAACCATTTTTCTGGCTTTGAGTTTTTCCTGCTCCCAAGCATTGTCCACGCCCACCCCAGCGCCAGTAACGCAAACCGTTGGCACGCCCCTTTTAGCAGAGTCAAAAAAGCATGAATAAGCGCATCCTTTACGCCACTACCAATCCATCCAAATTAGTGCACATGCGAAATCTTCTTGTTTCTTTACCAGTCGAGATTTTGAGTTTGGTTGACGCAGGAATAAAAACGCAAGTTCCCGAAAATGGCGACACGCCCGCCGAAAATGCTCGTCAAAAGGTTGAATTTGCATTTCCAAAATGTGAAGTCCCCACAATTGCGGTAGATAGCGGTTTGTATATCGAGTCTTTTCCAAAAGCGAAACAGCCAGGATTGTATGTCAGGCGCATTTTCGGAAAAGATTATGCCGCATCAGATGACGAAATTTTGAGTTATTATCAGCAAGAGTTAAATAAAGTTGGTGGACACAGTAAGGGAACTTGGGTTACGGCAATTGCTTTTAGAATTAATGCGTCTAAGATTTACTGTGAAACTTTCGTAAGCGACACGTTCTTTACTTCAAAAATCAGTCCTGTGGTCATGGCTGGTGAACCTCTCAATTCATTACAAGTTGACCCAATATCAGGAATGTATTTTTCTGAAATGTCACCGAACGAGCGTATCAAGGCTCAAATGCAAAGAGCATCTGGAATTACTCAGTTTATGGAAAAACATTGGAATGAGTTTTAGAGTTAGAGTCTTTGTTGGTTATTCACTGAAAAGCAAAGTCCTTTTCCATTCCAAAAGCGTGCCAACAAAGCGTGCACCCGACAAGTGGGATTCGGCGCGATTTATGAGCATTTTCCACACCTCGGCAGTTTTCTGCTCTCAAAGTTTTATCCACGCCCGCCCACCCGCGGGTATCCCCTACGGGGACGGTGGCGCAAGCCGTTCGGCGGCACATCCACAGGAGAAAGAACGTGAAATATTTTGCTTACGGCTCAAATATGTGTTCCTCTCGTATCAAGAACCGTGTTCCATCCTGCACATTTTTTGATGTGGGCGTATTAAAGGGTTATGTTCTCAAATTTCACAAAAGGAGTGTGGACGGTTCGGGAAAATGTAATGTCATTCCTTCCCAGGATGAAGCAAGCGAAGTCATAGGGGTCGTCTTTAATTTTGACCCCAACGAAAAAAATTTACTTGATAGAGCAGAAGGGCAAGCATATAGTGATATTTCAGTTGAAATAGTCACTTCGCAAGGTGTAGTAAGTGCTTACATGTATGCAGCTACATCAGATTCTATAGATGACTCACTAATTCCTTATACATGGTATAAAGACTTTGTGGTTGAAGGGGCTAAAGAACATGCCCTGCCTGAAAAATATCTACAAACAATTATGGAAGTTCATGCAAAATCTGACCCTGATAAAGAAAGAGAGCAAGAGAATAAAAAAATGCTTCCTTGTAAATCTTGACGTAATATCTATCACAAGGAAAAATCATGGAAATCAAAGAAATTGAAATATCCAATGGACAAAATCAAAAATGCCTAATTGGGAGAAATAAGGATGGACAATAATCTACAAGAAGCAATTGCACTTATTAAGTCTGGCAAGAAAAAAGAAGGCGGTCAAATGCTTGCGGAAATTGTAAAGAAAGACCCTCGCAACATAAACGCTTGGCTTTGGCTATCAAGTTGTGTAAATAGTGATCCGCAAAGAATATTTTGTTTGAACAAGGTCTTGGAAATTGACCCTAATCATAACGTAGCACGTTCCGCTTTAGTCAAATTACAACAGCCTGACCCACCCACTGAAAAGGAAATTCTTGGGGCATCCAGTGAATCGCAACAGTCATCACACAATCAGGAATCGAGTCAAACAAAGTCAACGACTCCAAATGTTGAGACTAAAAAATCTGCTTTTCAATCTAAATACTTGACCATTATTGGGGGAATTGGAATAATGATAGGCACGGTTTTTCCTTGGGCAGATTTAGTTTTATTTTCAAATGCACAAGGGCAGGCTGTAGGATTATATGTAAGTGAAGGAGACCATACTTACACACTTGCGGAATACTCAGGTCTTTCTATAGCCCCAGGAATTCTAACGGCAATTATCGGTTTAGCAATAGTGTTTATAGCCATTTTTCAACATACAAAGTCAGGAAAAGCCAATTCATTGGTTTCATCCCTTCTTGCCCTCGCTACTTTGTTGATGGCTTGGACATGGACAATATTTTTTGCTCCATCCTGCATGGAATCATTGTTTAATCCTAACGCATCCTGCTATAGAAATGGAACAGGATTTGGTTACAGTCTGTCAACGTTTTCACTTTTTCTTACGTTCATATTTGGCTTGATTCCTAATCCAAAAAATTAATGATAGCAAAGAGCCGCCGAACAAAGCGTGCAGTGGATGGTGGGGATTCTGCGGCTTCGACAAGCATTTTTCTGGCTTCGAGTTTTTCTCTGCTCTCGAATAGAATCTACTCCCACCCACAAACCACTAACGCAAACCGTTAGGCGCACGCATTGCGCAATTTAAATCGAGTGTGAATAAATTATGAAAACTGGCGAAATCGCAAAATCTCTTGATGGCAATAAACTTTACCAAGAACGGGCGCGAAAGGCATTTCCAATTCTGGTAAGACAGGCTTTTGCACATAAGCCTATTTTTTACTCAGATTTGGCGGAAGAGTTAGATATGCCGAATCCGCGTAATTTGAATTTTGTTCTTGGTAGTGTAGGGCAAACACTTCAAGAATTATCTGCCGTATGGAACGAAGCTATTCCCCCTATTAATTGCTTGGTTGTCAATAAAGCAACAGGAATACCTGGTGAAGGTGTAGGCGTATTTATTGACGACAAAAACCAGTTTGCAAAATTACCGAGGAAGCAACAGCAAGCAATTGTTGAAATGATATTGCTCAAAATATATGCCTACCCCCGCTGGCATGATGTCCTAAAATATCTTGGTTTAGAGTACAAAATAAATCCCGATTATTCTGCTTTGCTCAAGGCCTCTTCGAGCCGCAGATATGGTTCTGGAGAAAGTCTAAATCATAAAGAATTTAAGGAGTATATTAGCAAAAATCCGCAAGTCATTGGATTGCCGAAAAATATTGGCTTAGGTTTAGTTGAACAATATTTACCGTCTGGTGATGTCGTAGATATTTTATTCCATCATGGAAAAGATTGGGTAGTTGCGGAAGTCAAATCTAAGATTTCGGATGCAGTTGATATTTATCGCGGTCTTTATCAATGCGTTAAATATCAAGCAGTTGTCGAAGCATTTCAATCTGAAAAAGGGCTTCAACCAAGCTGTCGTGTCATCCTTGTTGTTGAAAGCAAATTTCCAGATGAGCTAATAGAGCTTAAAAACCTTCTGGGTGTTGAAGTCATAGAGATAGTATCTCTGTAAACCAACAAGCGCCTAACACCGCGTGCAGTGGACGGTTCGCTACGCTTCCGTTAAAGCGGTTTTGTCTGCTCGAAAATTTTGTTCCGTTTAAAAGGTCGGTTCTCGGCGAACCGCCACTAACGCAAACCGTTAGCCTTCTAAACATAACATATGGAAAATCCTAATCTAATCATGTTTATACCAGAGCGATGGGGGCAACTTGAACGTTTCACGCACCTCTGTTCTGGAACATTTAAATTCACACCGACAACACAGAAAGCATTGTCGGGTGCGTCTAATCATTTTAGAAAAGCATTAACCTTTAAGAATCTTGCTGTTAAATTAATTCCCAATCTAGATATAGATGAGAAAGAACTTGAAGCACACGGTTACTCATCAGCCCAAAACTCAAGAGAGTTATCTGGGGTAATAGAAGGAATTATTTTAGAACTTTACTCTTCCATTGATTGCACAAGAAAAGTGATTCATGAAATCTACGAGAAATATCGTGGAATTCCAGATTCAACTCGAAAACTTTTTCAGAATGCGTTCGACGACAAAATTGACGAACGCATCCCAGAATTTCTTAGAAAAACAATCAAGGAAGCGACCTGGTATACTCCATTCAGGAAAATTAGGGATGAGTTAACACATTCTGACATTGGCTCTTGTCACCGCGATACAAAAACTGAAAAAATATTTTATATGCACTCTGGCTTTCAAATTGATGGCAAAGCGCTAGTGATAGAAGATATTTTTGGGCAAATTGACAAAGATTTTTCAAATGTAAATGAATTCTTAGGCAAAGTCTTTGCACACCTCAATACCTTACTTTCAGATGAAGAAATCTGGCAAATGTGCGGACTTTTTGGTGGCAGGATATATTCAAGATTTGTAATCCCAAGTAAGGTTGTGGATTCAAACAGTGGACGATGCGACGCTTTTCGTTGGTTTGAAAATGAGCCTGACCATAAATGTCCACTCGTTGATAAATGTGGTGCTTACAAAAACCGAAGGCTAACATAGCATGCACCCGACGCTGGTGATTCTGGCGCGATTCCAAGCATTTTTCTACGCCTCAGCATTTTTCCAGTCGGACGGCGTTCCACGCCCGCCCCAGCGCCAGTAACGCAAACCGTTGGGCGGCACACGCTGAGGTATGATCTTGGCAGGAGATTTCAATATGCGCCA
>CAZEGE010000154.1:0-5430 GCA_964511765.1 uncultured Anaerolinea sp. | reverse complement strand
CAAAGCCTGGTGGAACTTGCCATCAGCCTGATGATCATGCTGCTGCTGCTGCTCGGTGCAGTTGAATTCAGCCTGGCGCTATTCCAATACGTCACCTTGCGTGACGCGGCTCAGGAAGGCGCAATCTACGGGTCCATCAACCCGACCGATGAAACTGGCATACAATACCGCGCCGTAGCGGCAGCCTCAGACGTCCTGCATCAATTAACAATCAATGATGTGGCTGTATCCAGAAATAATAATAAATCCTGTGAAGGGTTGACAAATGGCGTGCCAAACTCCATCACAGTAACCATCACCTTCGCCCATCCCATTACCTTCCCCTTGGTTGGCCCCATGATCGGTTCCAATACCATCAACCTGACCGCCAATGTCACCAACACCATCCTGCAGCCGACATGTCCCTAAGCAAGAAAATTGAGGTTGATATGAAAATTTATAAAAATTTATTAATTACCGAACGCGGGCAGGCGCTGGTCCTCATCACCTTCGCGATCGTCGGTTTGATCGCGTTGACCGCGCTTATCGTTGACGGCGGTAACGCATACTCCAACCGCCGCCATGCACAGAACGCGGCTGATACAGCCGCTCTGGCTGCTGCACGCGCAAAAGTCCGCCAGGAACCGTGGAAAGACGCCGCTCTTGCCATCGCATCGCAAAATGACTTCACCGATCCATTCCCGGATGATCTGTCCAGCAATGCACTTGTCAACGTTGAAGTATATGGATGTGAAGAAAATAAGCCGACATACGCAGATTGCGGTGAGACGGAGGGAAACGACGAATACCTGGAGGTGGTCATTACGTCGATTGTCGACACCTTCTTTGCCCCCGTGATTGGCATTCAACAGGTCACCAACAGGGTCAAGGCGATTGCACATGCAAAACCAACCTTTGTAGACTCCGCACTGCTTAATAACGCCATGGTCTCATTGATGACGGGCTGTAAACCAGCCGGCTGGTCGCATGATCCATTTACCATTAGCGGCAGTTCCACCTCGATCGTGGGCGGCTCTGGCGTTTTTATAAATTCCAGCTGTGACAATGCCTTAAATCAAAACGGCAGCGCCACAATGGAGGCCGAATATGGCGTGTGCGTGGTGGGGACAAGCAATGTTGCCCCGGGCAGCGTGGACCCGCCTCCAGTCTCAAATTGCGGCACGCCCCTGGCCTACCCTCCCATCGTTCTGCCAAATCCATCCTGCGACACGAACGGCGACGGCATGATCGACCCGTCCGAAGAAGGAACGATCACACAAACCTCCTCCAATCCGATAATCTACACTGCCTCCCCCGGCTATTACGGCGGAGATTTTCCAAACACTTCTCCCTCCGGAGAGCTGATCATGCAAAAAGGCGTTTACTGTATCGATGATGATTTTCACCTCAACAGCCAATGGAACCTGACTACCGACGCCAATAATAACGGTGAATTTGACCCATACTCCGAAGGCGTCCTCATCATGGTCAAAAATGGAGGCATTACACTAAACGGTTCATCCACAATTGATCTGCATGCGCTCTCATCGGAAGACCCCAACATCCCGGAAGACCTGCAGAACCTTTTGTTCTTCATGCCCCTCGGAAACGACTCAACTTTGAACATGAACGGCGCATCCGGTTCTGAGTTTACCGGCTCCATCTGGGCGCCCTCCTCCCACTGCTCGCTCGAAGGCAACAACACCTCTTATGATGTAAACAGCCAGCTCTTGTGCTTCAGCATTTCCCTCTCCGGCAGTGCAAACATCGACATCACCTACGATCAGAATGAAAATCACATTATCCAGGTGTCTCCCTCCGTGGAATTAACAAAATAAAATGAATTTCAGAAAAACCGAAAAAGGTCAGGCCCTTATCCTGATCGTATTCTCCATCATTGGCTTGATCGCCATCACCGCCCTGGCGGTGGATGGCGGCAATGCCTTTCTTGAAAAAAGACGCGCCCAAAACGCCGCCGACGCCAGCGCCCTGGGCGGCGCCCTGGCGCGTATCAAGGGCTACAGCTGGGTTCAGGAAATCTATACAATCGCGGCAACCAGCGGCTTTGATAAAAATGCGGTGCAGGTGTTCAGTCCGCCCGTCACTGGCGAATACGCCGGGGATGTGGAATATATTCAAGTCATCATCACCAATCGCGTGCGGACTTATTTTGGAAGCGCCATCGGGATTCGACAAGTCACTGTGACCGGCGAAGCCGTTTCCCGCACAAAAACGCCGGAAATCAAAGAGATATTGGACGGCAGCGCGCTTATCAGCCTGGCGCCCACCAGTGATTGCAATAACGAAAGAGCGTTTTGGGTGCACGGCGAATCCACATTGGACATCAGCGGCGGCGGTATTTTTATAAACTCAAACAACCCGGATTGCGCCCTCATTCAAAACGGAAGCGGCAGCATTCGCATCGAGGGTGGTGAAATCTCAGTTGTGGGCGGCGCCAATATCCAAAAACCACGTCTGCTGACACCCTATCCCCCAAAGACAAACGGCATCCCCATTTCATATCCGCCCCCATTTTTTATGCCCAAGTTTGGCTGCGGGGGCAAAATGGCCGAGGTCCTGGAAGATGGCATTACCATGAGTCCCGGATCGTATGACGAGGATATTTTCCCTCCAGAAGATGTACAATTTCTCGAACCAGGCGTGTACTGCATTAATGGCGATTTCTTAATCGGCGGCGGCTCGCTCGAAGGGGACAATGTCACCTTCAAAATGGAACACGGGAGGATCAAATGGAGCGGCGATGCCTACATCAATCTGAGGGCGCCGAGCGGCGGCGATCTGGCCGGCCTGCTTATTTACGCGCCCATCGAAAATAAAAACAAAATGGTGATCACCAGCGACGACCACTCATCCTTGAAGGGCACCATCTTGATGCCGGGCGCCGTAATTCACCTCAATGGGGGCGATTCACAGGACGGTTATCACAGCCAGATCATTGGCTATCGAATTGAATCGAACGGGGCGAGTAATATTGTCATCAAATACAAGGATGAACAAAATTACGACACTTACAATATGCCCGAAATACAATTGACCCAATAAATTCTCATGTCCATCCTTGGCGGGTCTCAGGGAAAGAATTGCTCATCCTGTTCTTGCCGAACTGGCTTTTACACATTCCAATGACGTGTTACCGGAATGTGTAAGCAAGCCCATATAATTCCCGCCTCAGGTTCGGACCTCGGGCTTGATTCTGTGCAATCAGGTATAATCCCCGCCTGGTCATTTTTTATATACAGGAGGTGACCGAAGCATTCATCAGGGAAAGTCAGCGCATGATCCTTTGAAAAAAGGATGACGAGGATAAGGGTTCTTCATTGCAAAATGAAGTTAAAGGCGCCATTGGCGCCTGAAAATCGAAAGTTCAGCGGAAGCCCTTCGGGTGTGCCATCACCCGTTTATCTTTCCCTCCAAGGATAACCAAGCCCACAACGCCACGCGGGCAATCGCGCGGTTAAAAGGCTAAGATTGGCAAAATACAACCCTGTCATTGCGAAGGCTGGCGCTCGACCAGCACCCTATGCGTATCGAGACTCCGCCCGCAACGACATCTATCAAATCAACAAACCGGAGGAACCCTATCATGTGTGGAATCGTCGGATATGTCGGTGCGCGTGACGCGACACCGATCATACTCAATGGCTTAAAAAGGCTTGAATACCGCGGCTATGACTCGGCCGGAGTCGCCGTGATTAACGGGGATCAGATCGAAGTCCGAAGAGACGCGGGAAAGCTATCCCAATTAATTGACCTGGTCATTAAAAGTCCTGTGAAAGGCGCGCCCGGCATCGGTCATACTCGCTGGGCAACGCATGGCGCACCCTCGGCCAGGAATGCGCACCCGCATGTCAGCAATTCCGGCAAGGTCGTCGTCGTGCACAACGGCATCGTGGAGAATTTCCTGGAATTAAAAGAGGAACTAACCAGCGTAGGCGTAACCTTCAACTCGGAAACCGACACGGAGACCATCGTACATCTCGCCGAACGCCTCAAAGCGAGCGGGGTCAGCCTGACAGAAGCAGCACGAAAAACCTTCAATCGGATCGAAGGCGCGAACGTGGTGGTATTGATGTCCACCGATGAACCCGACAAGATCATCACAGCTCGCATAGGGAACGCCGGCGGGGTTGTGATCGGCCTGGGCGAGAATGAAAATTTTATTGCGTCTGATATTCCCGCCATTCTCGAACACACGCGTAAGGTGATTTTCCTGGAGTCGCGCCAGATGGCCATTGTGACGCGGGACAGCGTGCGCGTGGAAACGCTGGATGGCAGGGAAGTCAAACCAGAAATCCATACCATCGCCTGGGACGCGGTCTCCGCCGAAAAAGGCGAGTACCGCCACTTCATGCAAAAAGAGATCCACGAGCAGGTGCGCGCCTTAACCGATACGCTGGCCGGACGCGTCGATTTTCAGGAAGGACGGATTCGCCTGCCTGAATTAAACCTGACCCCGCAAATTGCAAAACGGATACAACGCATCTACATCACCGCCTGCGGTACTGCGGCATACGCCGGCATGGTTGGAAAATACCTGATCGAAAAAATCGCGCGCGTGCCTGTTGAAGTAGTGATCGCCTCGGAATTTCGTTACAGCGACCCGATCGTCGACAAAAACACGGTGGTGCTCGCCATCTCCCAATCCGGTGAAACGGCAGATACGCTCGCCGCGATGGAGGAAGGCCGCCGCAAAGGCGCAATCATTTGGAGTATCGTAAACGCGATCGGCTCCCAAGCCATGCGGGTTGCGGATGGCTATATTTCCATGCAAACCGGGCCGGAGGTGGGCGTGGCTTCCACCAAGGCCTTTACCGCGCCTCTCGCGGATCAGTATATGCTGGCCATCCTGCTGGCCGAGATGCGCGGCGTTTTGGATGATAAAACACGCAGAGCGCTCGTCGCGGACCTGCGGCTTGTGCCCGACCTGGCAGGCCGAGTCCTGGACACGGATGCGGAAATTGAAAAAGTTGCGCTGGTGTTAAAGGATATTCAACATTGCCTTTACCTCGGTCGCGGCATCAACATGCCGATTGCGTACGAGGGCGCGTTAAAGTTAAAGGAAATTTCGTACATCCACGCAGAGGGATATCCCGCAGGCGAGATGAAGCACGGTCCGATTGCCTTAATTGACGAGCAAATGCCGGTGCTGTGTATTGCCCCCCAGGACCCCTGGCATGAAAAAATGATCTCGCAGATCCAACAGGCCAGGGCCAGGGGAGGCATCGTGATCGCCATCGCAACCGAGGGGGACGAACTCATCAAAACCATGGCGGATCATATTCTCTGGGTACCGGAAGCGCCCTGGATGTTATCGCCGATCATCACCGTCATACCCCTCCAACTCCTGGCCTACCATATTGCGGCCATCCGCGGACTGGACGTCGACCAGCCGCGCAACCTGGCAAAAAGCGTTACAGTAGAGTAAAAAAC
>CAZEGE010000153.1:0-5636 GCA_964511765.1 uncultured Anaerolinea sp. | reverse complement strand
TGCCCCTCGGGTTTTCGCCATCAGCATCCAGAATGACCGCGGCGTTATCATCAAAACGAATGTATGAACCGTCCTCACGACGCCATTCCTTCGTGCAGCGCACAATGACGGCTTTTACAACTTCGCTTTTCTTCACAGAACCTTGCGGAGTAGCTGCTTTTACGGTTGCAACTACAACGTCCCCAATGGATCCATATTTGCGGCGGGAACCGCCCAACACCTGGATAACAAGTATTTCACGTGCTCCAGTATTATCGGCAACTTTTAATCGGGATTCCTGCTGAATCATGGTTTATTCTCCTACACCCTGATCTGCAGTCCGCGTCTCACGCTTGATAATGGACTCAACAGCCCAGCGCTTATCACGGGACAGCGGGCGGGATTCCACGATCTGAACATGGTCACCCATCTGACAACCGATCTCATCATGTGCCTTCACCCGCATGCTCGAATAGACCACTTTCTTATAAAGCGGATGGCGGAATTTGCGGATGACCTCCACGACGACCGTCTTGGTCATTTTATTACTGGTGACAACACCAGTCATACGACGACGATTATTCATTAAGCACCTTCCACTGCGGCGCGCTCGGTTTCGCGCAGAATTGTTTCCATTCGAGCTATATCGCGGCGCAAAATTTTCAAGTGGCTGGAGTCGGTCAATTGACCGGTTACCTGCTGAAAGCGCAGTTTCATCATCTCGTCACGCCCATCGATAATCTTTGTGCGGATCTCTTCCGCCGCTAATTTGCGAATCTCTTCGACTTTCATGGCCTTCATAATTATTCTCCTCCTGCGTGGCGGCCAATGACCTTGGTCTTGATGGAGAATTTATACTGGGCGCTCTTCAAAGCAGCAATCGCAATATCCGCAGCCAAACCGCTGACCTCAAACATAATACGGCCTGGTTTGACAACGGCAACGTAGTACTCCACGTTACCCTTGCCGGAACCCATACGGGTCTCTGGTGGTTTGTGAGTGAACGGTTTGGCTGGGAAAATACGGATCCAGATCTTGCCGCGACGCTTCATCCCACGAACGATCGTGCGACGAGCTGCTTCAATTTGACGGGCTGTAACCCAGCCCGGTTCCAACGCCTGCAGACCAAATTCGCCGAAGGCGACTTCCGCACCGCGGAGAGCCTTACCCTTCATGCGACCACGCATCTGCTTGCGCCACTTTACACGTTTCGGCATCAACATATCAAATACCTCATCTCAAAGCGATGTCGCGATTACTCGCTGACATACACGCCTTCTGTCGCTTCAGCTTTTTCTTCAACTTCAGGAGTGACTTCACCTTTATAAATCCAAACCTTGATGCCAATCTGACCATAGGTGGTTAGGGCCTCGGTTGTGGCGAAATCCAGATTTGCGCGCAGGGTCTGCAAAGGGACACGGCCTTCACGCAACCAAACATCACGGGACATTTCCGCCCCACCTAAACGGCCGCCAACCAAAATCTTGATGCCTTCTGCGCCCTGTTTCATGGCCTGCTGAATGGCGCGCTTCATTGCGCGGCGATAGGCAATGCGACGCACCAACTGGTCAGCAATATTCCTGGCGACCAACATCGCATCTATGTCCGGCGAAGAAATTTCCTTAACATCCAATTCGATCTTCTTGCCTACCAATTCTTCAAGGGCATGGCGAATTTTCTTTACACCCTCGCCCTTGCGGCCGATTAAAACGCCGGGTTTGGCGGTGTGAATTGCAATGCGGACCTTACCAGGTGTACGCTCCACGTCTATGCGGGAGATGCCAGCCTTGCCATCCTTGACAGCATCAGGCATTTGCTTGCGCAGCACGCGAACCTTTTCATTAGCGGAAGCGCCGCCCTTTGAGAGTTTGCCAACCAACAGATTACGGATGGCAAAATCCTGATGTAATTGCTGGCGATAAGTGCTTCCTTCAGCAAACCAGCGGCCGCCCCAGGGTTGATTAATACCCAGGCGAAAACCAACGGGATGTACTTTACGACCCATAAAATTCTCCTTAAGCTCCGCGCTCGCGCAATATAACAGTTACGTGGGAACTGCGGCGTAATATCGGTTTGAAACGACCACGGGCGCCGAAACGTCTCCACTTGCGCGTGGGGGCTTCGTCAGCTGTGATTTTGACTACGTACAGGTCATCGCGGCTGACGCCAAAGTTTTCTTCAGCATTTGCCACCGCAGAGGCAACCAATTTCTGCACAGGCAATGCGGCGCGCTTGTTCACAAAGCGCAGGATCTCCATCGCTTCGTTGGCACTCTTGCCACGCACCATATCGATTACGGTGCGAACCTTCTGCGCAGAGAGGGAAAGAAAGCGGATTTTTGCTTGAATATCTTGCATCTCTCAATCTCCTACGCGGCTTTCTCGCTGGTTTGATGACCACGGAATGTGCGTGTCGGGGCAAATTCGCCCAAACGATGACCGACCATATTCTCGGTAATGTAGATCGGGACATGGCGGCGTCCATCATGGACCGCGATGGTGTGTCCTACCATCTGGGGAAAAATCACAGAGGCGCGGCTCCAGGTGCGGATAACCTTTTTTTCATTCTTCTGATTCATGGCCTCAATACGTTTGAGCAATTTCGACTCAATGAACGGGCCTTTTTTTAATGATCGTGACATATATGCGTACCTCGTCTAATTCTTAGCGGCTCGTCTTACTACGACGGCGCACGATGTACTGGTCGGTCTTCTTGTTGCGGCGGGTCTTCTTGCCGAGAGTGGGTTTTCCCCACGGGCTCTTAGGACCAGCAAGACCGATTGGCTGGCGACCTTCACCACCACCGTGAGGATGGTCGCGTGGACTCATCGCAGAACCACGAACAGTAGGACGAATGCCCAAGTGGCGTTTGCGACCCGCCTTGCCCAGTTTGATGTTGCCATGGTCAAGATTACCAATCTGACCAATCGTTGCATAGCAGACCTGATGGATGAGGCGAACTTCACCGGAGGGCATACGCACCTGGGCAAAGTCGCCTTCCTTGGCGAGCAATTGTGCCGCACCGCCTGCGGAGCGTACGAGTTGCGCACCCTTGCCCGCTTTCATTTCAATATTGTGGATTAAAGTGCCGACCGGAATATTGCTAATGGGAAGGGCATTGCCGGGGCGAATTTCAGCGTTCGGGCCAGACACAATGGTATCGCCAACCTTCAGTTCCAAAGGGGCAATAATATAGCGTTTCTCACCGTCCACGTAAAATAAAAGCGCAAGGCGGGCAGTGCGATTTGGATCATATTCAACCGCAGCTACTTTGGCAGGGATGCCATGCTTTTCACGTTTGAAATCCACGAGACGAATGAAGCGGCGAGCGCCTCCACCACGATGGCGAACCGTCACACGGCCATGAACATTGCGACCGCCGTAATTCTGTTTGGTAGCCAACAAAGAACGTTCGGGCGTGCTCTTTGTGATTTCTTCAAAGGTGGAACCGGTCATGCCGCGTGTGCCCGGCGTTACCGGTTTATATTTTTTTACTGCCATTATTGCACCCCTTCAAAAATCTCGAGGGGTTTACTGCCCTCGGCCAGGGTCACAATGGCCTTTTTGAACGAAGGACGACGAACCAACATGCGACGGGCACGAGTGCGGCGGCCGCGCTTTGCGGGCGCATTGAGAATATTTACACGGGCCACGGTGACCTCAAACAGGGTTTCAATTGCATCCTTCACCATGGTGCGAGTCGCTTCATCAGCGACAACAAAAACATACTGACTCAGTTTGCCGGATTGATAACTGGATTTCTCGGTTATCAACGGGCGGACGAGGACATTATATAAATTAGTCATGTCTCTCTCCTATCCGAGGTGCGCCACAAGCGCATCAATTGTCTTGAGCGGCAAGACAACCTTGTCAAAACTCAGTATGTCGCGCACATTTAAGTAACTGGCGAGCAATACCTTGGCGCTCTCAATATTATCGGCGGAGCGCATGACAGTGTCGTAATTCAGGTCCTTGGTGGGCATCAACACCAGTACCGTGGAGGTACCAACCAAATTTCCTAATGTCTCAGCCATCAGTCGGGTCTTGGCTTCTTTAATATCGAGTTCATCGACGACCACTATGGAGGCTTCTGCAGCTTTTACTGATAATGCTGACCGCAACGCAGCCAGACGCATCTTCTTGGGCATACGCTGTTCATAACTGCGGGGGTGCGGAGTATGAATACGACCACCACCCACCCACTGCGCCGCACGGGTGGATCCCTGACGGGCGCGGCCGGTGCCTTTTTGTTTCCACGGCTTTCGGCCGCCACCTGCAACTTCAGAACGTACTTTTGTCTCATGTGTACCGAGACGTGCGTTCGCCATCTGGCGGGTATAAGCCTGATGCATCAGGTCAACATTTACAGGGGCTTCGAATAAATTCGCGGGCAATTCAATCTCGCGAACTTTCTTACCCTTCAAATCAAGAACATCTACTTTCATGGTTAATATGGCTCCCGTTTCCTGCGCGCTTATTGCTTGCGCGATTCCTTGATCATGACGAGACTACCCTTGCCACCGGGAACAGCGCCGTTAATGGCCAGTAGATTCCGTTCCGCATCCACCATAACGATCTTGATATTCTGAGCGGTGACGCGATCCACGCCCATATGGCCCGAACTGCGGGCGCCTTTATAGACGCGGCCTGGTGTAGTACCCGATCCCCGGGAACCAGGCGCACGATTGCGATCAGATGTACCGTGTGTGGCATTCATGCCATGGAAGTGATAGCGTTTTACAACACCGGCAAAGCCCTTGCCTTTGCTGACGCCAATCACATCCACACGCTCGCCGACCACAAAAGCATCGCTGACTGTTACTTTGTCACCGACCTTCAACTCGTGATCCTTGGTGCGAAATTCACGCAGGAAACGCATGGGGGGAATCTCATTGGCTTTCAAGTGACCCAGTTGACCGCCAGTCAGGCGTTTGGGATTCGCTTCGCCAAAACCCAGCTGCACCGATGAATACCCTTCCTTCTCGGGCATACGAACCTGGGTAACGTAACATGGCCCAGCTTCGATGAGTGTTACCGGATAGGCAACACCTTGCTCATCGAAGATCTGGGTCATGCCAATCTTCTTTCCAATTAGCCCTTTTAACATAATCAATTTTCTCCTTCAGAGGATATTGACGAGACTGCCAGCCGGGGCGTCGGCCGCATCATCTCCGTGCAGCGCAGTCAGAAGATCTGGTGCGAAGCGGTTGTGTCGGTTCTACAACACAGACCAACTCTTGCGCTGTCTCAAATAATCCGCAAAATATCGCGGTTATTTACCAGCTAAATCTTGATCTCGATATCAACACCCGCGGGCAGGTTCAAACGCATCAACATATCAATGGTCTTCGAATCCGGGTCAATCACATCTATCAAGCGGTTATGGGTGCGAATTTCAAAGTGCTCGTGAGAATCTTTATCAATAAATGCAGAGCGACGTATTGTAAAGCGTTCTTTCTTACTTGGCAAGGGGACGGGACCAACTACATGGGCCCCGGTGCGCTCTGCAGTTTCGACGATTCGCTTTGCAGACTGATCAAGAACGCGATGATCATATGCTTTTAAGCGGATACGAATTCTTTGTTTTGCCATCATATCTCACTTTACTCGATGATCTTGGTAACGACACCCGCACCGACGGTCAGACCGCCTTCACGA
>CAZEGE010000152.1:0-5688 GCA_964511765.1 uncultured Anaerolinea sp. | reverse complement strand
CGCGAGCCGCCCTCCCAATGCGCGATGAGCGCGGGATTGCGGTCGGCTTTGTCGGGGTGTTGCGCGCAGATGTTTTTGAACTCCAACAATTCGGGGACATTGACGCCGTTGATTTCGGAAACTTCGCTCATAATTTTCTCTTTTGGCTTTATGAAGGATTTGATTGGATGAACACTAAAAACGGAGATGGGATATTCGATTTGCGAAACGATTTGACCAATCAAGTGGTTGGACTGCCAGGCTGAAACAACGTGATTTGCATTCCGTCGGGGTCTTGTAGACGCACGTTGGTGTCGCCCCACGGAGTCAGGACGGGCGGATGCACCAGCGTCGCGCCGTGGGCGAGCAATCGCTCCATCGCGGACTTTAGATCAGAAACCTGCAACGCGAGCCGAATCTGCCCGCTGACGCGTTTGCCCGCTTCGAACTGGTCAATCACCTCCGCCTGCCGTTCATCGAAAAGTTCGAGGGTGGCCTTGCCCATTTCGAGCATGAGCGCGCGGCCTCCATCGTTGTTCCAGACGGCGGCGGGTTCGAGACCGAGCCCGTCGCAGTAGAATTTGACGAGGCGTTCATAATCGCTTGTCGTGATGGCGACGCGCAATTGAAGGATGGGATGGTTTGAGTTTGGCATTTTATTATCCTTTGATATTTCGCAACCCGTCGCGCAGTTGCGTTGATAACTTCGACAACTCTTGCAATTCGGATTCATCCAAACACGACCAGGGGAGGAAGAAGAGACGTTCCGTCTCCGTTTCGACCTCCGCCCGAATCTGTTTGCCCGCCGATGTGATTTGATACACGCCCGAACCTTCCTCCACCCATCCGCGCCGCGCGAGTTCTTTCACATCCCCCGCGTGGACTTCCTTTGTGATGCCGCGCCGCTTGACCTTCGCGTACAAGTCTTCGCGCGACAACGATCCGTTTTGAACCAGTTGATCGAACGCATCCCAAGTATGACCTTTAATTCCATGCGCGCCCCACGTTGAGATGTAGCAGTCGTCGCGATACGCGGCTAATTCGCCGAAGAGAACAACGAATCTTTCCAACGGGTACAGCACTTCAGAGCGTTGATGATTCTCCCACTTATGGGACATGAAGTAGTGCGGCGGCGGTTCTGGCGCGGACATGGCGGATTCGCCGAGCCGCGCAAGATAATCGAGGAACTTATCCATGCGCGCTTCGGGTATCAAATATAAGTGCGCCAGTGAATCGCCCGCTTCGCGCCATACTTTATGAGCCGCTTTCATGCCAAACTCGGTGGAGATGTACCCATTTTTTCCATCCGAAATCAAATATCCATGCTGAATCGCAGAGTCAAAGCGTTCCTTGTTGTTGTGTGCCAGCCCATATGGAAAAATCCGCATGAAATTCGCAATCGTGATGGGTTCGAAGCCGAAGAGCCAGATGGCAAAAAGCCAGGTTGACCAATCAGGCTTGAGTTCCATCTCTGTGGCGGCTTTATCCATTGCCGCGAAACCATAGCCGCCCAGTATGTCGTACACATCTTCGAGTGTAGACCAAATAGATTTCAGGTTCATCACATGCTCCTTATTTAACTTCCAGATTTTTCAACCCGTCGCGCAGTTGCTCCGCAAGATGGGACAACTCTTCCAACTCGGACTCATTCAAACACGACCAAGACGCGAAGAAGAGACGTTCCGTCTCCGCCTCGACCTCCGCCCGCGCGCCTGCCTGCCTGCCGATGTAATTTGAATCTTCCATTACAAATGTTTCCCATTCTCTATCACGATCCTGCCGTCAATCTCCAGCGTGGGCTGACCAACCACACCGTCAATGTGAGTGGTTGCGACATTTTTGCCGCCGAAAAAATCGTTGCGCCCAACCGCGACATGAATCGTGCCGAGAACTTTTTCATCCGTGATGATGTTGCCCTGTAACCGCGCCATTGGGTTCGTGCCAATACCCAGTTCAGCGACGATGCGCGCTGCGTCGCCGTGTTGAGCAAATGCGCTTCGGAGAAACTCCGCACCCGCGCCGCCCTCCACTTGGGTAACGCTTCCTTTTTCAAAAACGACTCGCACAGGTTCCGTGAGCAACATGCCAGGCAGGCACTTGTCAATGACCAACACACCTTCCGCGCTGTCTTCAACAGGCGCGATGTATGTCTCACCTGCGGGTAGGTTTCCAAACGCTTTCTGACCGCGCAATATGCCTGTGTCTTTTTTCCATTCCCTGCCTGCCAGTGACAATCGCAGGTTGGTTCCCAGCGCTGTGGTGATGCGCGCGGTGGAACTCCCTTGCAAACGCTGCGTCAGCGAATCTGTGAATGTTGCAATCTGTCCATAATCTGCACTCATCTCAATATCCAGAATGCTTTGATCAATAAAAGCGCCCAAACCCGCGCGAGCAATTCCCTTTTCAATTGCCGCGCGCCCCGCGAGTAAGGCAGGCGATTCTTTTAGCTGATTCACCGACGCGAATAAAAAGACAATGGCGTCCACTTGTGTCACCAATGCCAATAACGGCGACGGGTATTCACTAAGCGGACGACTCGCATTCGGGAAGGTGTAACTCCACAACTCGGCGGGATCGGTCTGCGCGGCTTCGGCAAGCAGCGCATCGCGCGCGTGACCGAGAGGCTCGTCCACAACGATGAGAATCTTCTCCCCGCGTTGCAGTCCCATGCAAGTGTGGATGACATTCTTAACCCATCGAGGCATTTCAGTTTTTTCTGTCATTGGGAATCCTTTCTTTATTCCTTCAACCCATCCCGCAATTGACTTGCGAGACTCGCCAACTCCTCCAACTCGGACTCATTCAAGCACGACCACGGCGCGAAGAAAAGACGTTCCGTTTCTGTTTCAACATCTTCGCGAGTTTTTTTGCCAGCAGTAGTGATTTGATATTTATCCGACTCTTCCTTTATCCATCCACGCTTCACGAGTTCCTGCAAATCATGAGCATAGACATCCTGAGGCGCTCCCCGCGTCTTTAACTTCTCGTACAGCTCATCGAATGCAAGCGCTTCTCCGCCATAAAACTTATCAAGCATCTCCCATGCGTGACCTTCGACTCCATGTGCTTGCCACGTTGCAACGTACACATCGTCACGGTATGCCGCAACTTGATCAAAGTAGTAGATGATCAATCTAGGCAGGGACGCTTCTTTTCCAGGATTCATATTTTTTCGTTTATAGGCGCTTGACCATTTGGTTGGCGGTTCAGGCGCGATGGACGAGGTATCGGCAAGCCGAATAAGATAGTTTACAAACTGTTGCAGATTTTCGGCAGACATGGGTTGCAGTTGAGCGCCGGCTTCGTCAATTGCCTGAGTAATTTGCTGAACGACGCTCGCTCCATTCTCTGAGAGGCGATACTTACCCTCCTCCGCAACCAAATATCCCTGCTGCGCCGCCGAGGCAAACCGCCCTTCATTGGTTTCAGCCAACCCGTACGGAAACAGGCGCATGTATTTTTTCGTTGTGATCGCTTCTTTGCCGAACATAATTGCCGCCGCCACCCACGTAAACCAGCCAGAAGGAAGATTTAGCTCGGCGGCAACGTTCATCATGGCTGTCACAGGATACTCGTCTAGCGGTTCGTCCGCTTCTTCGAGGGATGACCAAAGGGATTTCAGATTCATGATAAGTCTCCTTTATATCTTCCAATTCATCACAGCATTGAATATCGCTTCCCAATATCGAAGCGCGTCTTCTTTGAGCGCTTTAACACTGACCATGCCGCCGCGTTCGCCCGTTTCGGTGGGCAGGTTGAAATTGCCGATGGCGATTAGCGCGTCGCGCGTCTCGTCGGCGTTGGCGGCGACATACTCGGCGGAGGGGATGATGGTCAGCGTGGCGGTTCCGCCGATGTCGCGGACAACCTGCGGCATGGACGCAAATGTCATTTCGTAGGAGGCGAGCGGCGCGAGGGCTTGCCCGCGCAAAGCCGCGTAGGTTGGGTCTGCGCGTTTGCGTGTCCGTTCGATGGCGCGGTTCAAATAATTCTGATACGCGATGAACGCCCCCTCCCTGTCGCCGTCGCTGACGAAACGTCCTGGCGCGGTTGGGACGAATCCCAGTGTGCGCGGCTGATCCGCCATCGCAGGGACATCCACCACTGCCGTAATTTTTGTGTCCTTGAGAAACGGGTGTTGACCCAAGCCCCACAGAATCATCCCCGCGACCGTGATGTTTCCTTCCAGGCGATCCGCATATTTCCCGTTCCATTTTTTCCGCGCTTCGAGCAGGGACTCGAACGACAATACCTGCTGGATGTAGGTCATCTCCCTGCCGCTTTCATTGTGTACGGGATGAAACACGACTCGCTCCTCCTGACTTTTGGCGGGCGCGGGCAAAACAGGCATTTCGCGCCTCCCCCAACTTTGCTTGAGCGCGGCGATGGCTTCGAGAACAGGAAGGGCATCCTGCAAAACGTGGCTGACGTGGAACCACAGGTCAACTTCGCCATTTGGTTGGAGTCGGCAAAGGATGTGCAACGCTCCGCCGCCAGGATGAGGATAGGCGGAGAAATCGGGCAGGTCGAATCGTTTCTCTGGGGAACCGTCTTCAAAGCGGATGAAGACGCCATCCAAAACGCGACGGGCGAAATCAAGCGCGGCTGGCGCGTTCTTTTTTACCGCGTCCAAAAGGAGGTGGGGACGCTGGCGGCCAGCAAGACGCGTCTGGTTGTAGGCGCGGACGAAGGCTTGCGCGTGGGGGGAGTCCTCCGCGCCTAACGCCAGACCCCGCGCGGATTCGGGATAGAAGCGCAAGTCGGTGAGATTCGCCTGCGGGTCGAAGTCCGCCCAAACGAGGTCGAGTCTTTCGTTCGGTTCGACGCGCGCGCTGCGGCGAGTCCACGCGAGGCGCGTATTCCAGAGTTGAGGATGGTCTTTGAGCCAGAGGGAGGTTTTTTCGAGGATGGATGCCTTGGATGGATTGTCTGCCCTGAGCCTGAATACCGCGAGAGTGAAGCGACTGTCCTCGGTGCGGAGGAAGGCTGTGGAAAATTTTCGCCAGCCATCCTCTTTTGGTTTCAGCCCAAGCCGCGTGAGGAAGTGGAGAAACTCCAGCGTGGACGATAAATACCACGCGCCGAAATTACGATGGTCGAATAAATCGCTGATCCGTTTTGGCAGGCTGATGCCTTGTTTTGAAGAATCCATTATATCTCCTTGGTTGCCAGAGCGAAAAGTACTGGAAACAGTTGATGAATGCCATCCGTTTGCCTGATAGTTTGAGCTTTCTTGAAAACGTCTGACTTGAATCTCTGTAGTCCGTTCGTACCTGTTGACTGTTCGATTTTCTCCAGCGAGACTCGCGCTCCGTGCGACCATAATGTTGACCAGTATTCATCCTCAGTGGCGTAAACGAAATCAGTCGCTTCGAAGACGATTTGAACATTGGCAAAGCCTGCTCTATTCAAAATTGCCTCAAGTCCCTCAGGCGTATCAAAGATTGGTTGTGAGGCGGAATCTGATTCGGCTGGCTCACTGGCTTCGGATTCGGGAGGAAGGTGCGTTTTAACGAGTTCGTCAAACCAACCCCAGTGCTCATCCCATGATTTCTCCCAGGTTGTCACGACAATGCGTCCATTGGGTTTCAGGACACGGCGAAATTCAGACATGGCACGATCAAGTTGGGGAAAGAAAAAAATTCCAAAAGCGCACAGCACATAGTCGAACGACTCGTCGGGGAATTGCAGATGTTCCGCGTCCATCTG
>CAZEGE010000151.1:0-5744 GCA_964511765.1 uncultured Anaerolinea sp. | reverse complement strand
GACTTTGCTTTTGCAACCAGGTTTACTTTTTGATTGACCAGCGCGAGCAGGTCCAGCCGTTTGACGAAGGAAAAAGATTTTCCTTTTTCAAAGGCGATCAGATCCGCTTTGCCGAACAACCAGCCAACCTGGCCGCGCACATTGCGAAATTCCACCCAGATGAGATCCTTTTGTGAGTTGGGGTCGGTGCGTTGAATGCGTTTTTCGCTTTTCACTTCGACTTTATGTTTTTGATCATCTCTTTCGATCAGGTAATCCCAATGCTCGTCGATGTTTTCCTTCTTGGAGGCAGCCGAGATTTTCCAGCCGTGCTTGACCGCACTGAGAATAAAAAACTCCTCGGCTTTCTCCCCCAGCTCAAGCGAGTCTTTTTTATCGAAGCGGTTTCTGGAATTCGATGACTGCATTGTTATTTCTTTGTCTTCTTTATCATCTTTGGTTCGGGTTGCAGCTCGGTTGTGTGTTGGAGGATGCGCTTGCGAGCGAGCTCGCAATATTTTTCATCCACGTCAATGCCGAGTCCTTTTCTGTTATTGGATATAGCGGCGATCAAAGTTGTGCCGCTTCCGCAAAATGGGTCGAGCACCACATCATCGACATAGCTGAAAAGTTTTACGCAGCGGCGCGGCAATTCAATCGGAAAGGGCGCGGGGTGCCCGACCTTCTTTTTGCTTTCGCCGTTGAAGGTCCACAGGCCGTTGGTCCAGTCCATGAATTCCTGCCTGCTGACATCCGAGACTTTGCTTCCGCTGGTCTTTTTCCAGGTTTTTTTATAAAGCACCACGATCAATTCCACGGGCGCGATTACATAAGGCGCGGAGGCGCTCATCCATGAGCCCCAGGCGGTCCTGCGCGAGATATTGCCTTCGTTCCAAATGATGGTGGAATGATATCGAAAGCCGATCTCTTTGGCGATCGTCGTCAGGTCCGCGCCCACGCTTTGCTGGCCGCCCTTGTTTTTATCGAGTGGAATGTTCAGACAAAAACGCCCATCCTCCTTCAGCCAGCCGAAACAACGCGCCATCCATTTTTTGCTGAACTCCAAGTACTCCGCATAAGATACATCGTCTTTATGCGAGTTGTATTGGATGTCCACGTTGTAGGGCGGCGATGTGACCACCAGGTCCACACTGCCGTCCTGGACAAGCCGCGTGGTTAGTACATCACCCAGGATAAGCGTAAATTTTTCGTCTTGAAAATGGATTTTGGACGATGTCATGAATTCGGTTTACCCGCTCTCTGTGTCGAGATTTCCGTTCGATCCTTCGATCATTTGCTCCTCCGGGATGTTCAGATTGTACCGTGAAATAAACTTCGAGCACGCCGCACCTTACTTAACAAGATTATCCAATTCGAGTAATTTCGGTTCATTGTTCAGAGAATCTTGCCTGTCAGGCGGCATTCTCACGGGAGCAGCTTACTTATCAATTACTTATACAAACATCATAAATGAAATCCGTTTTTTCGTTATAATCACTTGCATGGATGCATTAATGTCTCGTCGTAACCTGTTCAAGCAGGCTCTTGCCGCGTTGATCGGCGGAACTGTATTATTTTTTGCCATCCTCGTCCTCTGGATGATAGGCTATCAACTGGCTTATGCAGGGCGGATTTTTCCCGGTGTTTCCGTTGCAGGCGTTGATGTTTCCGGCCTTTCCCCCAACGATGCCGCCTTAAAACTGAGTCAAACCTTGTCCTATCCCATTTCAGGAAAGGTCCTGTTCCGCGATGCGGATCAAGTTTGGGTCGCATCTCCTGCAGAATTGGGCATGGTCTTCGACCCCACTGCCAGTGCCATAGCCGCCTATGATCATGGACGCAAAGGCGGCCTGTTCACAGCCCTGGCAGGACAGATCAGCGCACGCGGACTTGGGTCGGATATTGCGCCCGTGGTGATCTTTGACCAGCGCGTGGCATACACCTATTTGCAGAATATTACTTCACAGGTTAATCAGTCCGTGGTAGAGGCAAGTTTACGCGTGGAAGGCACGAATGTAGTTTCGGAGCCGGGCCGCCTGGGACGTGCGTTAAATCTCGATGCCACCTTGATTTATCTGGGCGCGCAATTGCAGTCCTTCCGGGATGGGGAAGCGCCGCTTGTCATTCAGGAGACTTCGCCGCGGTTGCTGGATGTCTCCTCGCAGGCGGAAGCGGCTCGCGGCATACTCAGCCAGCCATTGACCATCACCTTGCCAAATTACAGCCAGGGTTCTCCCGGTCCCTGGAGCTATGATATCCCCGTCCTCGCCAACATGCTGGCTGTGAATGTCGTTGAAAACGGCGGGACAACGGAAATGCATGTTGGGCTTGACCCGGATGCATTACGCAATTCCTTGAACGATCTGAAAGTTTTGGTGGACCGTCCACCCGCCAATGCCCGTTTTGTTTTTAACGATGGGACTGGTGCCATTGAACCGATTCAAGCCTCAACCATCGGCCGAAATATGGATGTGGAGGCCAGCATCCTTGCGATCAATGATGCCTTGGCGAGGGGCGAACATACTGTCGTATTGAATGTTGCCGAGCAGCAGCCCGCCGTCGTGGATACGGCCAACGGCGCAGAACTGGGCATCACCCAGCAAATCATTTCTTATACAACATACTTTTACGGTTCCAGCACGGCGCGCATACAAAATATCACTGCCGCGGCAAAACAGTACAACGGCTTGCTGGCAGCGCCCGGCGAAACCTTTTCCATGGGAAGTGTGCTCGGCGATGTCAGCCTCGAGAACGGCTTTGCCGAAGCACTCATCATTTATGGCGGGCGGACCATCAAAGGCGTGGGCGGCGGCGTGTGCCAGGTCAGCACCACTTTATTCCGTACGGTCTTCTTTGCAGGTTATCCCGTGGTGGAACGATATTCGCATGCCTATCGCGTTTCTTATTATGAAAAGACAGCCAGCAATGATATTGATCCCGACCTGGCCGGGATGGATGCCACCGTTTATTTTCCACTTGTTGATTTCAAGTTCCAGAACGACACGCCCTACTGGTTATTAATGGAAACCGATGTAAATGTCGGCGCCCGCACCCTCACCTGGAAGATCTACTCCACCTCAGATGGCCGCAGTGTCACATATGAAACCACAGGTCCATCCAATGTTGTCCCGCCTTTGCCCCCGGTCTTTGAAGAGAACCCGGAATTGAAAACCAACGAGATCAAACAGGTGGATTACGCCGCACAGGGCGCGGATGTTACCGTAAACCGCACGGTCTGGCGCGGCGGACAGGTCTATTTTTCAGATAGATTCCAGACTCACTATCAACCCTGGGCTGCGGTTTGCGAGTATGGCCCTGGTACTGAAGACCCCAAAAAGGCCGCCAAAAAGAAGTCACTTTGCCTGTCCCCCAATACTTAACTCGCCTTACAAAATTCTCACCGCACTGGCGCGCGGCGCAAGTGTCGCCGCGCATGGGAAGACACGACATTCGGTCGCTTATTTAATCACATCATCTTCACATGGTACAATTTCTTCCTGAAAAAAGGAGCTTATATGGTCAGTTCTGAATTACTTGAAATATTACGTTGCCCAAATTGTGTGCGCGAAAAAGAAGGCATGCTCGTCCTGCATAAGGATGCCTGGCTCATCTGCCAGGATTGCGGACGCAAATACCCGATTGTAGATGACATCCCCGTGATGTTAATTGACGAAGGGGATAAGTGGATCAATACCGCGCAGGATGCTCTCCCGGTCCCGCCGCCCGCCAAATAGATAATGAAAGACCTTCTGGCTGAATTGACCAGTGGGGACGATACTCGCGCTGAAAACTCCATCTCTGAAATTATAGGGATGGGATCGGCGGCGATTCCAGCCTTGCTCGAATTGACTCGCGCAGCGGAAGTGGACACTCGCTGGTGGGCGGTGCGCGCCCTGGCCGCCTCGCCTCATATACAAGCCGTTGATTTGCTCCCGCTCCTCAGCGACTCAGCGCCGGAAGTGCGTGCTGCCACCGCTCTCGCCCTGTGTAATCATCCACACGAAGATGCGATTGAGGCATTGATCCAGGCGCTTTCAGACGAAGATTCCCTCACGGCGGGTTTGGCAGGAAATGCCCTCGTGAAGATAGGAAGCCCTTCGCTGCCGAGCCTGCTCGAGGTCATGAAGGAAGCGCCGACAGGGATCCGCATTTTGGTTTTGCGCACGCTTGCCGAGATTCGCGATCAGCGTGCCGTTCCAGTCATGATGAAATGTCTTGGCGAGGAATCCGCAGTCTTGCAATATTGGGCCCGGGAAGGCTTGGAACGACTTGGCCTGGATATGGTATATATTAAGCCTTGAGGTTTTTGAAAAAATGAATCGATTAGAATTTTTGAAGAAAATTAAATTTCCAAAACTTGGACGTCCTTCCATTGGGCAGTTGATATTTTGGGGAGCGACCGTGGCGTTGAGCGTTGCTGCGTTTGTCTTCGTTAGCAACTTCACCACCTGCTGGAATCTGACGGATTTGCCCGGCATGTCCCCTGCCAGTTGTCAGGGAACTTCGGGTTCTTTTACTCAGTTCAATCCTGAAGGCACGCCCATCGTAGAGGAAGATTTGCCTCCCACGCCAATAGTCGCCCCCGAGGTCGCTTTGCCTCCTGCCTGGGATGGCGCCAGCCGCATCAATATTCTCTTTATCGGTTTGGATGCGCGTGATCTTGAGCAGCAGAGTGGACCGCCGCGTTCCGACACCATGATGCTGGTGACGATTGATCCTCTTAGCAAAACCGCCGGCATGTTATCCATTCCGCGCGATATGTGGGTGAATATTCCCGGCTTTGGGTATAGCCGCATTAATACCGCATATTCCAGCGGCGAAGGCGCACAATTGCCGGGCGGCGGCGCCGGGCTTGCCATGAAAACTGTTTCACAATTTATCGGGGTTCCAGTGGATTATTATCTGCAGGTCGATTTCAATGTGTTCACAGACCTTATGGACAAGCTTGGTTGTATTGAAGTCAATCCCACGGAGACGATGATTCTCGACCCAATCGGGTCAGGTACTGATCATATGAAGCTTACAGCCGGTGGCACAAGGAAACTTTGTCAAGGTTGGAAGGTGCTGGCTTATGCCCGCAACCGCCATACTTCAGGCGGCGATTTCGATCGCGCCAAACGCCAGCAGGAAGTGATCCTTGCCGTGCAAAAAAAAGTATTTGATCCTGAGGTTTTCCCATCCTTGATAGCAAACGCGCCGGGGATGTATCAGGAACTTTCCTATGGTATTCATACCAATATGAGTTTGGAAGATGCCATCCAGCTGGCTGTGTTGGGAAAGGATATTTCACGCAGCAGCATCAAATCGGGCGTGATCGATACCACCATGGTAACGTTCGACAGTGTAATTTTAGGCGGGGAAAATGCCAGCATCATGAAACCAGTTGCGGATAAGGTCCGTGTGCTGCGAGATGAGATATTCACCTCCAGCGGGCCTCTCAGTCCGATGGCCCAGGGTGACCCCGCTGCGCTGATGCGTGACGAGGAAGCTCGTGTGCGGATCCTGGACGGTACTTTTACTCCCGGCCTGGATCAACACGCAGGCGCATTCTTCCAATCCTATGGCATGAATGTGACGGAGGTGGGCTCTGCCTCTGAGGCTTACACTTCAACGTTGATCATAGTATATGGACCCAAGCTTTATACATTACGATGGATGCAGGGCGTCTTTGGGATTTCGAACAGGCAGATCAGGTTTAACCCCGACCCAACTTCTTCAGTGGATATCGAGATAAGGATCGGCTCTGATATTGCGGGAAGTATTCC
>CAZEGE010000150.1:0-5751 GCA_964511765.1 uncultured Anaerolinea sp. | reverse complement strand
CTGCCTCTACTGGTATTCTGCGCCCGCGTGATGGATGTGACCCTGGGCACGCTCAGGATCATATTCACCTCACGCGGCAGGAATTATCTCGCGCCCCTGCTCGGCTTTGTGGAAGTCTTCATCTGGGTGACGGTCATCGCGCAGATCACAAAAGGTGCACATAATGTCGTTGCCTATCTCGCCTATGCAGGCGGGTTTGCCACAGGCAATTACATCGGCATGTATATCGAGGATAAACTTGCAATGGGCATGCTGGTGATACGCGTCATCATCCCGGAACATATTAAAGATCTGACGGTAAAACTCCACGAAAAGGGTTATGGCTTTACCGACGTCAATGCACAAGGTTCTCAGGGACCTGTGAAACTGATCTATACCATTGTCATGAGAAAGAATCTGCCAGAGGTTGCCGGTTTAATTAAACAGGCATATCCCAGCGCGTTTTTCACTGTGGAAGAATTACGGTCGGCGGAACACGGTGTTTTCCCCCACCCCCTAACCTCCCGCACTCAAGATGCCCTTTGGGGCAGAAAATTCAAATAGGTTTGGTTAGTGAGGAAAATATACTGTCATCCAAGGGTGACCAATCTGTTTCATCACTACCTTACTTTTCTTTATGGGGAAAACCGGATGGCATTACTGCTCGTCCCTGGTCGGTGAATGCATATTTTCAAAATCGAGTATCGCCTCGCTCCATTTTTCAGATAAATCCACCTCCGGGTTATCGGCTTTGTTTGAAGCGTCTGATAAATACAAATCCGGGTTCGCGCTGGAAGGGTGAAGTTGAGAAATACAGCGGATCAATATGGCCGCTGTGAGCGCTTCAGGTCCGTTGATCTCCCAGTTTTCACTGCATACTGTGACAACTTTCATGCCAAATCAGGACTCATCACTTATCGACAATAATAAATCGCCTTTCCTCCTTCGGGGACAATGCCGGTGATACCAGGTGTAAACTACCCTTCATGTGGCAGGTAATGCTCAACATGGACACTATAGACGCTGTGGACATCATTACCTATTGGCTTCGAATCATGAGGTTGTGGGTTCGCCCTGAAAGGTGCAAGCGGATCCCGCCGGGGGCAATGGGGTTTAATCCAGCCTTCTATTTAGCATCCATAGCTCAGCTTGATCCACACCGATCACCCAAACCCGACCATTACCATCAATAGTGATCTTGCAGTCGCTCAAGTTCAGTTTTGCCGCTTCATTCAAAACAGTTCCATTTGATTTCATAACCTGCCCATCTCCACACATCCAGGCTGTCCCATCAAGCTCAAATGCCGTCCCAATATCTGAAAATGATGGACTTTCCATATCTAAAACCCACCCAGACGGATTTAGATGATAATAGATCAGCGAACCATATATACTGGCTCCACCATATCGGATGACCTGAATCCAGGGTAAGCCGGTGGCTGGGTTGATGGTAATCTGGCTGACGATCTGGCGGCGATCGAATGGTGGAAGGGCGACCCTGCTCCAGTTGCCAGACTGCGGATCATATTTCAGGAGAGCGTCAAACCCGCCGGCCCATATTACACCATCCAAACCGGCGGCCATATCGAGAACACAGTCCTGATTGGCGGCATTCCATTCCAACCAGCGATTGCCAGTCCCGTGCCAGATTCCAAAGGGGCTCAGTACCTCGCCTTCCCCAATACAGGCGCTCAACCATACCTCTCCGGTTTCGGAAATGAGGGTATCGGTCAGAAAATAACCCTGATAATCAGAATATTGATAAGGTGGAAATCCCAATTGCAGCGATGGAAGGTTGCGCCATGCGTCTGTTTCGGACTCGTACAAGCGTACCATATCCGCTCCTGTCGCAATCCAGATGTTACCTTCCGAATCCTGTGACAGGCTTTTGCCCATGCCCGGACTGAGATAAGGACGGTCTGGCAATCTATCCCATCCCTGGTCTGGTCCGTAAATTGTCCAATCCTGTCCATCAAAAGCCGCAATGAACTCATTATTTTCTCCCAACGCCCAGACGTACCCGGACTGATCTACACCCTGCAGTCCCCATACCGGCTGGTCAAACACCAATTGAACCTGATCATTTATGTCAATGCTGTAAATTCCAGTATCTCCGTATATCCAAGGCGTCCCATCCGGCAGCACCCATACCCCACTCACCCTGGTACCAGCAGGCAATATTCCTGTCATATTCTGAAAGCCGGACACCACCGTCTTTGTCGAAGTCTCCTGAGGTAAAAAATCGGCCTGAGTCTGGACAGCAGCCGGCGACTGAATGGTTGCGAATGAAGAAGCGCAGCGGAAACCAAGGTAGTAACGCCAAACGGGATTGGTGGGTCGGTCTCCACCTCGTGTGGTTATTCGGACGTCATTGGCTTGTTCTCCCCAACTGCCGCCACGCAGCGCATGATAATCTCCAAAAGACGGGCCCTGCGGGTTTTCTGTGGGTGATGCGCTGTAATACCCAGGATCATAATAGTCCGCCGTCCATTCCCTTACGTTACCTGCCATGTCCATTACTCCATACGGGCTGGCACCGGCAGGGTAACTGCCTACTTCTGTCGTATCCCCTTTATCATAACTGAAGTTCAGTAATTCAGCATTTGGAGCTCCATTCCCCCACGGGTACTTACGCCCGTCTGTCCCGCGCGCCGCTTTTTCCCACTCGGCTTCGGTGGGCAATCTTCGACCTGCCCACTGGCAGTAGGCGTTTGCCATGTACCAGTCCACATAAACCACCGGAAAATTATCATAGAGGCTGTTCCCGTAATAACTGTCGCGGGTATAAGATTCGTTTGACATAAGCGGTGCGCAGCCGCCGGCTTCCAGGCACATCCGGTATTGGATATTGGTCACCTCAGTCTGGTCTATCCAGAAGGCGTCTAGATAAACATTGTGGGCAGGCAGCTCATTTTCAAACCATTCACGCTTGCATGGCATTTCCATATTGTCATAACATTCGTTATATATTTCATCTACCTCTTCATCCGTACTGCCCATTCTGAACACACCTGCCGGAACGTACATCGCCACCATACCGTCTTTCGGTGAGATTTGCGTGGGAACTGCGCGCAGGGATAACGCTAATGTGGGTTCCGTCTCAATGGTGCTGGTTGGGCTGTGGTAAATTTTTACCCGACAGGCCATTAGCACGGCGAGAAGTGCCAGGCAAATAACAAGTGGTTTTCGTTTCATATCATTCATTTTGGTCTCCTCCATACCTGCTATATTGGGTTGGTCTCAGACGAATTTATGAAACTTTACGATGATAAAAAGCAGAGCATCACAATCATCCGAGTGTTGATCACCTACTCACAAAGGCTGGGTCAATAATCACCAAATCCAAGCTCCAATTTCTCTAAGCCTCCGCCGGGCAGTTCACGGTAATACCCCCCACCATCCGGCCCTGTCTCCCAATATGTATCCAGCGGCGCCAGGTAATGCTCGCCTGTGGTCGGTGAATACACATTTTCAAAACCCAGTATTGCCTCGCTCCATTTTTCAGACAGGTCCACTTCCGGGTTATCGGCTTTGTTTGAAGCGTCTGACAAATCCAAATCCAGGTTCGCGCTGGAAGGGCGAAGTTGAGACACACAGCGGATAGAGATGGCAGCTGTGAGTACTTCAGGTCCGTTGATCTCCCAGCTTTCACTGGCCGTTGCGCCAAGATATACCGAAATCACATAAAGACTGGCGTCCAGATTATATAGCTTGAATATTAGCTGCCCCTGCCGGCCGATGCCGGAGGAGAATCTCGCCGTCATGAAACCGTAGCCAATTTCAACTGGTTCATCCAGCAACGACGCACTGTGATATCCTATCGCATCCAGCAGGTAGGTCAGTGCTGATTGCGGTGTTGGATAAAGCGCTTTGTATATGCTGGTGATGCCCCAGGCGGCATGGCTGCTTTGATCGGGCGAAAAAAGATCCGCTCCAACATAGGGCGGAATGGATGTGAAACCCCAATCATCTGGCGCGAGAGCTTTGCAATGTCCCGCCTCTTTTAAGGTCAGATGAATTGCGTGCTGGTCGATTACCTGGGCGGCGGGTACAGGAATGGAAAAATGCCAGGGTTCAGCTGTCGGTTGATTCTGTGGCGTACCCACCCTTGCAGTTGAATCGAGTGGTAATAAACCACAAGACAGAATGACTGTCCCAAATAGTGCGATAAAAAAACAAAAAATCACGCGGGCTTTCATTTCAGTTTTCCATTGATGATATCAGTTGTTCTCGTTTTGGGTAATTATTACCCTGCTTGCTGTGCGGAAGTAAATGATCAACATCATCGTTGATAGCAGGTACGAACCATGAGAAAACGCACGTTTTATTCCTCATAGTTGGCTTCGTATTCTTCTTGGCGCGTTTCCATTTCATCCCAAATGGTTTGGGGCACCAGGGCACGGATGGCTTCCATGGCGGCATCCACCCGCGCATACTCGCTGCTAGCCAGTATCGATATACTGGGAATATTGTATTGCCTGCCGTATGCCTCAAGTATTAGTCTGGTGCCAGGAGCTCCCATCATTGGCTCTCCTTTTTTCCAGCTACTGCGGAACATATCCTGGCTGTTTAAATATTCATATAAATCATGCATTTGTTTTTCACTGACCGTAAAATCAACCATCCACTGCTGTGAGCTATCATCAGCGTATCCGGGTTGATATTCCAGCCTACCCTTCCCTGGCCCCAATATGATGGTATACGTGTAAGTATATTGTGGGGGCAGCGTTCCGGTATTCCATTTAAAGAGAAGACTGAAATCCGGCACTGTCTTTGTGGGCAGTTGGCTGAGATCCGGTTGCGTTTCTATAAGCAGTTGGCTGCAGGCTGCCAGCATCAGAAGACTGATAACCAAAACTATTGGCACCCTTAACATGGTTCCTCCTATTACAAATCCTTTTTTTATTTTAGACGTCAGGATGAGTAATTTGGTTCCAACCGATTGTTTTTTGCCATTTTTTCCTGAATAAGATTCTTGTTGCAAACACAATTTTTTAAGAAACATAAGTTCATGGAGGGTAGTGTGATATCGTACCTGTAAATTTCTATAAGAGTAGGTTTGATGTTATCCTTGCGGTTATGATACCAAAAAGGAGCAGCACATAAACGCTGAACCTTATCAACGAACGATCGAACGTATAGCCCATGCCAACGATTTCAAGCCTAATATGATGCGGGCACTGGTGGGAGACATCACCTTCTAGATCCCTCAGGTGCGGGAAGGAGGCTTCTACCCACAGGCCTTGGAAAAGGGCCTGTGGAGTAAGCGAGCCCTGACGCTGGCATTGGCTGAGATGTATGTCCAAGGTGTCTCCACTCGCAAAGTTAAGTTGATCACCGAACAGTTGTGTGGGGTGAACGTGTCTTCGGCTCAAGTCAGTCGGTCATCCGGCCCCAATAGGATGGACCTCTCCAAGTCCTGGACAGCTTTATCATCCTGGTTCAAATTGGAATAGGTCATTCCACGGAAAAGAAAGCCATCAGCCGCCTGTGAATTGCGCTGAACATACTGATCAAAATCAGACAAAGCTAGGTCATATTGTTTTTGGTTGAAGTAGGCAATTCCGCGCTGCGAGCAGGCTTCGGAAAGATCGGGGTTGAGGTTAAGAGCCATGGATAGGTCTGCGAATCCCTGCTGATCGTTTCCAAGCAGCAATTGCAGCCGCCCTCTATTTACATAAGCCAGTGCATATTTTGGGTCAAGTTCGAGCGCACGGTTATAATCGACCATGGCTTCGTCATTCCTGTCCAGTTTTACATATACGTTGGCGC
>CAZEGE010000149.1:0-5795 GCA_964511765.1 uncultured Anaerolinea sp. | reverse complement strand
ACTGGCGCTGGGGCGGGCACTTCGACACGGCTTCGCCAGTCAGTACAAGCGTGGACAATGCTTGTGAGCAGAAAAAACTCGAAGCCAGCCTGTCCTGGTGCTCGTCCAGGGAGAAATACTTTATTGCACAGCGAAAGTATAAACCCATCTGGCGGGGGCGTGGAAGGCCGTCTACAGGTTGAAAACTGTGATCCCAGGAAACAATAAACGGTCCCGAAAGGTGAACTTCCGGAGCCGTTTTTCATCTTGCCATCTGTTCTCAGCCTTTTTGTTGCCTATCCCTTGACACTGCTGTTAATAGGTAGGCAGTTATTGTAAGACAATTTTGAACTATGGCTTTTGCCTCGCAAACTCTTTCTTCACTTTTTCTTCTTCACAAAGTCTTTTCAATTCCGTGAATTCCGATTCGGTTTGTTTCAAAATACCCTCCTTTATCTTGCGCCCCAAAATAATACTCATTATATTCATTGGGAATTTCCAATGAATATTTGATTCTGCCGTAATTAGAGATTTGCCACTTTCTCCCGTAATTGAATAACAGACATCAAGCTTATGGATTTTGCTTTCAAGTTGGAAAGTAATCATTTGGTTTTTAACATAACCAGTAATAACTCCATGCATTACCAAACTACTTCCGCCATCTTCCATCTCTTCAATAAAAGTTGTGCCGATTTTTTCAGGAGTTTCTATTATGATTTCTCCTTTTTTAACACCTTTTTGCCAAAGCATTGCTTTTTCTGGATTGTCTATCCAGGGAAATACTTCGTTTGGTTCACTTGATACTTCAATAGTAAAGTTTATTTTCATTGGCTTACCTAAACCTTACTGCCCAACGGACGGGAGCTGAGCCGCCCACGGGTGAAACAAAGCGCCCAACAACCAAAGACCCGCCGCAAAACCAAAAACAGGGGCAATGGGGTTCTCGATATTAGTGGGTCGGCTCCAGCGACTTGTTGGGCGGTCATCATCAGAATATTTATACGGTCTCCAAAATCTCCACAAGCCCCTGGCCGCCGTTGACACGAACCCGATCGCCGGTCTTCAGACGCATCGTGGCATCACCGCAGCCGACCACTGCCGGAATGCCCAACTCACGGGCGACGATGGCGGCATGGCTGAGGGGCGCGCCCAGGTCGGTGATGATGGCGGCAGCGCGCGGGAAGAGCGGCGTCCAGCCAATGTTCGTCATCGTGGTCACCAGCACCTCGCCAGCCTGGAATTGCCAGCTCTCCTCCAGCCGCTCCAGCTTCCGTACTGTCCCTTCCATCACACCCAACGCACCGGGCGCACCGTGGATAATGCGCTCATCTGTTGTATTGGGTAATACTCCCTGGGCACGAGAGTCGACCAGGTCGCTGCGCCGGTTGGTGTCGGCGGCCCAGGTGAATGGGTTAAAACGCCCGCAGATCAGGGTGGGATAAGGTGGTAGGGCGCGGTAGCGCTCGTAGGTTTCTTGCCGGGTGGGAATGAAGGCAAAAGCCGATGTGTCGCCTGCCAGGCCGGCCAGCACTTCCTCGATGGTCAAAAAGAACACCTCCTCACAGATACCCAGCATCTGCCCTGCGCGCAGGGCAAACGCCCGTAAGATGGTCATACCGCGCGTCGCTTCAGAGCGCACGACTTCGCGGCGGCAGGCATCTTGGGCGACTTTCGTCAAACGCTTTTGCATGGCATTCGCCTTCCGCGGGTGTTGTGCAAAAAAGCGTTCCCAGGCTGCCTGGTAGGCATCGCGCTGGCGCGCAATCCTCGCATCCACATCCATCGGCGCTTTGGGCCATTCGGCCAGTTGACGGTCGAGCCAGGCGGGATCTTCCATCGGGCGCGGCCAGGCACATTCACCCTCGTTCTCACCGCGGTGGCCATAGGCTTCCAGGTAGGCTTCTCGGCTCATCTCGCCGCGAAACACCATGCCCAGATCGGCCATTGGACCAAGGCTTTCCAGGCGGGAGGATAACCCACTCAGATTCGAAAGCAGGGCATTGGCGTCATCCGCCCCGACCAGGGTTTTTAGCTCTTGTTCCAGCCTCACCTGTGCGTCTGAGCCTGTGGCTACAACGTAGAATATGCCATCACGGTAACTTGGCACAATTTCATCTTGCCACAGGCGCACCAGCGTGGCCTCGCTTTCGCTCTGTTCGATTTGCGTTCGCAGACTGGCACAGTGCTGCCGGTTTTGGGCCAAGAATGCCGGCACCTTTTTTCTGTATTGGGCAAATTGGTAGGCGGTACGCAATAGACCGGGCAAGACTGAACGTTGCCATTCTTGCTTCGTGACGGGTAACAAGGGGATTTCCATCTCTTCGGGAATTTGCCCCCACCAACCGGCCATTTCTCGGTAAGCGCGGTGGGCATCGCTTTTGAACATGGGCGCAAACGCAGAAATCTGCACGCTGAGGTTGGCATAAAAGCGTCCGCCGATGATCCCGTTTAGTGGATAGCCCTTGATGGTCAGCGATGGACCGCCGATTATTTCCACGTAGGGACGCAGCGAGGCGGTAAATGGTGTGAGTACATCGGGGCAGGCTTCCATCAGGTTGGTGGCCGACCACAAGAAATTGCCTTTCAGGGTGTCGTTCCACTCGGCGGTGACGGGATTGTAACCATTCAAAGTGGTGATTGGGCGCGCCTGCAAGATGGCGAGTTTGCCGTCAGCCACCGCCCACTCGATATCTTGCGGGCGGCCCATCTCGTTCTCGATCTCATGGGCGTGGCGATGCAGCGTTTTCGCCGTCTTTTCCAGTTCTGCCGGGCCGTGATAGGTGCCTGCTGTGCGTTCAAAGCTGAATTCCGACGCTGTAACCTGCCCCGAAACCAGCTTATCGCCCATGCCCGCCACGAGATTGCCCGTCATGCGCATCAGATCACCGTGGATGGGGTCGGCGGTGAACAGCACACCCGAGAAGTCGGCCTGGACCAGGCGTTGAATCACCACGGCGATTTCCTGGCTGCCTGCATCCATACCCTGTGCCTGGCTGTAAGCATGAACCCGCGCATGGAGTCGCGATTGGCGCACGGTGCAGATGGCTTGGCGGATTTCCTCGTCCGTTTTCACCCCCAGAACACTCTCGAACTCTCCCGCGAATGAAGCCTGTGCCGAGTCTTCGTTCAATGCTGATGAGCGCACGGCAAAAGGGAGTGGTTGACCTGCCCGCAGGCGGGATAGCTGTGCGCGCGTCAGTTCCCACGCTTCGGCGGTCAACTCATCGCCGGCGAAGGCAGCCGGAAGCAGCACGCAGCCATCTGGCACGGGAAAGCCGGCCTGCCAGAGCTGTGCCAACGCCCGTCCCTTGCCCCCGGCAGAAACCGCCTCGCCCGGTGGCAGCTTGCCAAAGGCGTAGACTGCCTTGCCCGGTTGCTCAAACGCCAGGCGTTTTTGCAGGCGCATCAGTTGATTTCCCAGCCAAGCGAAAGTGAGATATCCCAACGTTCCCGCCAGGAAACTCAACAACACCAGGGCCAGGATGTTTTTGATCCATCCAAAGCGGATCAGCGTGATGGCAAACGCTGACGCCCCGGCATTTGCCAGGATGACGACAATCACTTTACGGTGTCGGTCGTTCATGTCGTTTCCTCATTCCCCTGGGTGTCGTCCATCAGGGATTGGATTCCTGCCGAATAGTTTTCATATCTTTCCAGAAATGCTGAAGCTTTGACAATGGCCAGCCCCTGATCCAGATCGCCAAGAACGAGTAATTTATCGCCTACTTCGATGCCAAAATCGCGCCGTGCCTCCGCCGGGATGACAATCTGGCCGCGGTCACTAACCGTGATTGAGCCGTAGAAACGTCTTTTTTCGGGTGGTTTGTTGGTCATGAAATTCTCCATGTCTTGTAAGTAAGATATACAAGATTAATCTTACTATCTCTTTGTCGGTTTGTCCAGATACAAGAGGGGAACGGTCACAGCTTTCACAAGAAAGGCCTAGGCAGAATAAAGCAGGGCAAGTGCCTGATCGGGCTGAACCGAAAACAAAGGGCGGGGGTGTGGAAAGCCGTCTACAGGTTGAAAACTGTGATCCCAGGAAACAAAAAACGGTCCCGAAAGGTGATCTTCCGGAGCCGTTTTTCATCTTGCCATCTGTTCTCAGCCTTTTTGTCGCTCAACTCTTGACACTGCTGTTAATCGGTGGGCGCGTTTATCCAAATTTAGGATTACCACCTGGATAATCAATAGATATATGATCTCCAGAGTTGATATTAAACTCATTTAACTTCTTTGTGTCTGGTTTCATCTCAAATCCATCTGATCCCCAAGCTATAACTTGATCTATAGTTGACTCGTAATCAATTTGTTTCAGAAAAAGATTCTTTAAATCGCCTAATGTTGTATCCTCATTAGTGGTAACTGCAACAGAGTTACCATCACTTCCTCGATAATAACTAATATATAAAGTCAGTTGCTTAGGGAGATTAATTGGAGTTGGGATAACATTTTCGTTGGGGACTTCGTAAGGGGCGTCATAGCCCGGGCTATTAAAAGGATTCCTAAATGAGTTTAATTGAGCCATGATTCCCAATAGAAAATCTTGATTGTCTTGACTAAGAGCTGCATCCCCATTCAAGGTATAACATAAACCCCGCAGTCTCATAAGGTCGTCATTTACAAATGCATCCCACGCCGCTATATATTGCGAATTGTAATTTGCAATATATCCTTGCACTATTGCCCTGCCTGCTTTCTGGTTTGCTAAATAACGCGATAGAACATCCTGAAAGTTTGTAACTTGTAAGAAATTAACCCAGTTCATGGCACGTGTTCTCATTGTCGAGCATAAGCCAAAAAGTAGAGAACCTGTATTGTAAATTTCTGCGTTGTAATTAATCATTTTTCTTATCCTTTCAGATTATATATTATTTATATCAAACATAACATCACTTATCTCAACAATATTGATTGTTGATTTTTAATGACAAATTTTTTGAGCACTTGATTAATTCTGTATGGCAGCCCAACAGTTTGCGTTCGCGGAGCATGGCGCTGGGGCGGGCGTGGACTCTGCTGGGGTCCAGGAAAAACCCGAAGCCAGAGAAATGCTCGAAAAGCCGCACTTTACTCCTGCGTCCAGCCGTTCGCCCCGCACTCCGAAAGAGTGACGGGGTGCACGCGGTGTTAGGTGGCGGTTCTAAAGCAAGTTACAACATTTATTTCTTCTCTTCCATAAAAGCATTTTTTTTGTAAAGGATTTCTTTTGCCGTCTCATTTACTAAAACATGTGCTTGGGCGGCTTTGTTGTTGTCGCCTTCAAAATAGGATATTCGAAGGTTATAAACTATCTCGTCAAAATCGTCCAAATTAAAGCACCCTGCATGCACCTTCATTGCGTCGCTTTTAGCAAAATTCAGGAATTCTTTCAAAGGCCAACCCCATGCAACCCTATGAAATGCTCCAATATTTGGATAGCGCAAGATGTCATATCTGTTAATGTATTCGATGTAATCATCTTGCGTTGGATTATTCTTATCAGACCGTCGGTATTCCTGCCACAGTTTCGTTATATTATGCCCATATTTTTTCAGTGTTTGTAAATCAAGTTTCCTTATCAAAATTGATTTGAGGAGATATTCAATAGTGTGATGTGCATTTACAAATGTTGCGTCAATTAAGAATCCAAAATACGAGAAGCGGGTGATTGCATAGAATTGTTCTGAATGCTGGAAAAACCAAAAAGCGGTGAAAGGCTTGTCGGTGTCCAGTTGTGGTAATGCGGGCTTGTTTTGGTCAGAATTTGACATTGGTTTATTAGATAGTGAATATGAATGAAGTATGAAAACTAATCAAGACAAGCCACCTAACGG
>CAZEGE010000148.1:0-5870 GCA_964511765.1 uncultured Anaerolinea sp. | reverse complement strand
AAATGGGGCGTTTTTTATTCCTACAAATCTTGTCCTAAATGTGACAACTCTCAGGTAGATTCGGGTCATTCATAACTAACCAATGGGCTCACGGAGGGATAAAATTATGTGTTGGAGAATTTTCAGGTTAACGCCTGCTTTCAAAGGAGTAATCATGAAACGGCCTGTAGTAACAATCGACGGCAACGAAGCCGCAGCCTCGGTCGCACATCGCGTGAGTGAAGTAATTGCGATCTATCCCATCACTCCCTCCTCCGCCATGGGTGAGTTCGCAGACGAATGGACTTCAAAGGGCAGGAAAAATATTTGGGGCACAATCCCCGCAGTAATCGAAATGCAATCGGAAGGCGGCGCAGCCGGCGCGGTGCATGGCGCACTGCAAACCGGTGCGCTCACAACCACCTTCACAGCCTCGCAAGGTTTGCTGTTAATGATCCCCAACATGTACAAGATCGCGGGTGAACTTACCAGCACGGTCTTCCATGTTGCGGCGCGTTCGCTTGCGGCGCAAGGCCTCTCCATTTTTGGCGACCATCAGGATGTGATGGCCGTCCGCCAAACGGGCTGGGCGTTGCTTTCATCCGCTTCGGTGCAGGAGGCGCACGATTTCGCCGCCATCGCACAGACCTCCACGCTCAAAAGCCGCCTGCCCTTTGTCCATTTCTTCGATGGATTCAGGACTTCGCATGAAGTAGCCAAGATCTTCCAAATTACGGATGAGGAACTGCGCCTCCTGCTCGACGATGATCTGGTGCGTGCCCACCGAACAAGAGGACTCACTCCCGAGCGGCCGGTTCTGCGCGGCACCGCCCAAAATCCGGATGTCTACTTCCAGGCACGTGAGACGGTCAACCCGTTCTATGCCGCCGCGCCCGGAATTGTCCAGGAGATGATGGATGCCTTCGCCAAAGTCACCGGCAGGCATTACAACATCTTTGATTATGTCGGTCATCCTGATGCAGAACGCGTGGTCATCATCATGGGTTCGGGCGCGGACACAGCCGAAGCGACCGTGAACTATCTCGTGGAAAAAGGCGAGAAGGTTGGTGTGTTGAAAGTGCGCCTGTACCGCCCATTCTCGGTGGATTACTTCATCAAGGCATTACCCAAATCTGTAAAGGGCATCGCGGTTTTGGACCGCACCAAAGAACCCGGTTCCATGGGCGAGCCGCTTCATATGGATATCGTCAACGCGCTGGTCGAAGGCAAGCGTGAAAATGTAAAAGTCATCGGCGGACGTTACGGGCTTTCCTCCAAGGAATTCACTCCCGCCATGTTGAAATCCGCACTGGATGAATTGAAGAAACCCGAACCGAAGGAACATTTTACGGTTGGCATCAACGACGATGTTTCTCATACCAGTCTCGCTGTGGACACTTCCTTCTCCATCGAACATCCTGAAACCGTGCGCTGTGTATTCTTCGGACTCGGCTCGGATGGAACCGTGGGGGCAAACAAGAATTCGATCAAGATCATCGGCGAAGAGACAGAGAATTTCGCCCAAGGCTATTTTGTGTACGACTCGAAGAAATCGGGTCAGATGACCACTTCACACCTGCGCTTTGGATCAAAGCCAATTCAGGCTCCATATCTCATCGAGCCAAATCAGGCGAACTTTGTGGCGTGTCATCAATCCAACTTCCTTGAGCGCTTTGATATGCTTAAATACGCCAAGGAAGGCGGGGTCTTTTTGCTCAACAGTATGTCAGGCAAGGAGGATGTTTGGGGTACATTGCCGAGTGAAGTGCAGTCTGCGATCATCGAGAAGAAGCTCAAATTCTATGTTATTAACGGCTACGATGTCGCTGAAAAGACAGGCATGGGACAACGCGTCAACACCATCATGCAGACGGCGTTCTTCGCCATCTCCGGAGTGCTGCCGCGCGAACAGGCGATTGAAGAGATCAAACACGCCATTGAAAAGACCTATGGCAAACGCGGTGAAGCCGTGGTGAAGAAGAACTTCGAGGCTGTGGATGCGACCATCGCGAACCTTTATGAGGTCAAAGTCCCAGCCAGGGTCAGTTCAAAGGTGACACGCCGCTCCCCGGTCCCGAATGATGCGCCGGCCTTCGTCAAAGATGTGCTCGGTCCCATGATTGGTTTTGATGGCGACAATCTACCTGTTTCCGCAATGCCTGTGGATGGGACCTATCCGCTTGGCACGACACAATGGGAGAAACGAAACCTCGCACTGGAAATCCCGGTCTGGGACGAAAGCCTGTGTATTCAATGCGGGAAGTGCGTGATGGTTTGTCCGCATGCGGTCATCCGCCATAAAGTGTATGATGAAAAATTACTCGCGAGCGCACCCAAGACGTTCAAGCACATGGCCTCGAAGTTCAAGGAGTTTTCGCAAGGCATGGCATATACGCTGCAGGTTGCGCCCGAAGATTGCACGGGTTGTACATTGTGCGTGGAAGTTTGCCCCGTGAAGGATAAAAGCGCGGTCGGACGCAAAGCGATCAACATGGCGCCACAACCCGCTTTGCGCGAAGCGGAGGCAAAGAACTGGGATTTCTTTATGCACATTCCAGATATGGACAGGAAATTATTTAATCCATCCACCATCAAGAATTCGCAATTGCTGCGTCCCTTGTTTGAATTCAGCGGCGCATGCGCGGGCTGCGGCGAAACGCCTTACGTAAAGCTGGTCTCTCAACTCTTTGGCAACCACTCCGTGATCGCAAATGCGACAGGTTGTTCATCCATTTACGGCGGCAACCTCCCCACCACGCCCTGGGCTGTGGATGCGGATGGACGCGGACCCGCATGGTCGAACTCCCTGTTTGAAGACAACGCCGAGTTTGGCCTGGGCATGCGCCTGACAATTGATAAACAAAAGGAATATGCGCTCGAATTGGTGAAGATCTTTGAAAAAGAGTTGAGCGTGGATTTGGTGAATGAACTTGTAAACGCAAAACAGGACGACGAGGCTGGGATTCAAGCGCAACGCGAACGTGTGGCGGATTTGAAGAACAAACTCTCGAAATCCACTGACAGCCGCGCGAAAGACCTGATCAGCCTGGCGGATAACCTGGTCAAGAAATCCGTGTGGATCATCGGCGGCGACGGCTGGGCGTACGACATCGGTTACGGCGGTTTGGATCACGTACTTGCATCTGGACGCAACGTGAATATTCTGGTGCTCGATACCGAAGTGTATTCCAACACGGGCGGACAAGCCAGCAAGGCCACACCGCGCGCGGCAGTTGCAAAATTCGCGATGAGCGGCAAGAACATGCCGAAGAAAGACCTCGGCTTGATCGCGATGTCATACGGCTATGTCTATGTGGCACGCATTGCCATGGGCGCGAGCGATCAGCAAACCTTGCGCGCATTGATCGATGCCGAATCTTATGACGGTCCGTCGCTTGTGATCGCCTACAGTCACTGTATTGCGCATGGCTACGATATGGCGAAGGGTCTTGAACAGCAGAAACTCGCGGTGCAATCGGGCGCCTGGCCGATGTATCGTTATGATCCGCGTCTCGTCGAGGAAGGCAAAAATCCGCTCTTGATCGAATCCAAGGAGCCGAGCATCCCGGTCTCACAATATGCGTACAACGAAACACGCTACAAGATGCTCACCCAAATGGACGAAACCCGCGCCGAAGTATTGATGAAGGCGGCGCAGCAGGATGCAAACTCACGCTGGACTCTATATCAACAAATGGCTTCGATGCATTATGGAAACGGCAACGAGGAGAAAAAATGACGGATCTTTCTACGACCTATCTTGGTTTGAACTTAAAGAATCCACTCGTGGCATCAGCCTCGCCTCTCTCCAAAAAGGTCGAGACGGCGCGCAGGCTGGAAGAAGCAGGTATTGCAGCGATCGTGATGTACTCGCTCTTCGAGGAGCAGATCATCCATGAAAGCCTTGAGCTTGATCATTACCTCACCCGTGGAACTGACTCGTTTGCTGAGGCAATGTCCTATTTACCTGATGGCGGCATGTATTCAATTGGTCCTGAAAAATATTTGGATCAAGTTGCTGGATTGAAGAAGGCACTCAAGATCCCCGTGATCGGAAGTTTGAACGGTGTTTCCAAAGGCGGCTGGACGCGCTATGCGAAACAAATCCAGGATGCGGGCGCAGATGCATTGGAGTTGAATCTCTATTACATCCCAACCGATCTTGATCTTACCGCGCAAGAACTTGAAAATTCCCAGGTGGAATTGGTGGCAGAAGTAAAGTCTGTGATCTCCATTCCGCTGGCGGTGAAGTTAAGTCCATTTGTTACAGCTTTGCCAAATTTTGCGCGGAGAATTGTCGAAGCGGGTGCCAATGGATTGGTTCTATTCAACCGTTTCTATCAACCAGATTTTGATCTGGAAGAATTAGAGATCGTACATAACCTTGACCTGAGCACCTCTGCCGATCTGCGCCTGCCCTTGCGCTGGATCTCGATCCTGTATGACAAGGTCAAGGCGGATTTCGCGCTCACCAGCGGTGTCCATACTGCAAAAGACGTACTCAAATCCATGATGGCCGGGGCGAAAGTCGCAATGACGGCCTCGCATTTACTTCTTAATGGCGAGCAGGCTATCGGTCCGATTTTAAGCGATCTGGAAGCCTGGATGAAGGAACGCGAGTATGAGTCCATTGAACAGATGCAGGGGAGCATGTCTCAGAAAAATGTCCGCGAGCCGGCTGCTTTTGAACGAGCCAATTATATGAAAGTATTGGGATCGTGGCGTGAATTACCATAAAGGCCAATAAAATGGATCAAAAAAGGCTTCCGTTATGGAAGCCTTTTTATTTACAAAAAATCATAAACCAGAATAACTATTCCTGAACAGGAGCGACGGGGGCTTGCTTGCGCTGACGGAAGGTGATGCGTCCGCGCGCCATATCATAAGGAGACATTTCAAGTGAGACGCGGTCACCCAGTAAAATACGGATGTAATGCTTGCGCATTTTGCCGGAGAGGTATGCCAGCACCTCATGGCCGTTATCCAACTTTACACGGAATTGAGTGCCTGGCAATGCTTCGATTACCAGACCATCCACCTTGATTTTGCCTTCTTCTTTTGTCATACTCGCCTCTTGATCTATTCAGTATCCTTGAAGGAACGTCGTTTGATGCGACGGATTGCCTTCTTCTTCTCCATACGGCGGGTTTCGCTTTTTGAGACGAACCAGCGTTTGCGGCGAACAGTGCTTAAAATACCGCTCTTGACGATTTTCTTGCGAAAGCGCTTGAGCAGCGAGTCTTGCGACTCACCATTACGTAAATTTACAACTGCCACTGTATTCACCTCCTTTCCGTTTGGAAATAAAAAATCGGCTGTCATGCAGACCCAGCCGAAGGTGTCCATCAAAAAAAACCTGAAACGAACTCAATGACCGAACGATCAAAAATTACGCTTCACACTCCTTGATTTCAACCGGTGGATCAAAAGTCCACAACCAAATCTGCTTTTGAGATTATACACGATTCACGCGCAGATGAGAAGATTCTGCGCGTGGAATGTTAAAAAGAAAAGCCCCTTGGCAATGACCTACTCTCCCGGGAGGTCGCCCTCCAAGTACCATCGGCGCTGACGTGCTTAACTACCGGGTTCGGTATGGGACCGGGTGTACCCACGTCGCTCATATCACCAAGGGACAATTTCACAAAATTGTTCCTGAATAGCAAATATGGTCTTTGGACCAATAATTGATGTTTGTCTGAAAAGTACCAAGTTCTCCGCATCACGGAAGGAAGCCCTCGACCATTAGTACAGTTTAGCTTAACATATTACTATGCTTACACACACTGCCTATTAAGCAGGTAGTCTACCTGCGGTCTTACTCCATTACTGGATTACAGGGATCTAATCTTAGGGCGAGTTTCCCACTTAGATGCTTTCAGCGGTTATCT
>CAZEGE010000147.1:0-5877 GCA_964511765.1 uncultured Anaerolinea sp. | reverse complement strand
ATGCGTTGCATTATACGCTACGCTGAAAATGCATGTCAAGGCTGATGGAAAAACAGCCGCATCTTCATCTTTGTGGCTTGTTTACTGTTTCCGTTTTAGCAGCATGTTGGCCAACCCAAGCATTGCCTCACCGGCCTCGCCGTGAGGGCCAGCCTGTTTTAAATATTCCAGAGCTTTTCGAGTCTGAGCCTCGGCCATTTTTTCGGCATATTCCCTGGCGCCTTCATCTTCAAGCTGGGCGGATACTTTGGTTATTTCATTCGCTTCGATTGGACCCCGTCTCCATCTTTCAGCAAACCCCGCATTCTTTTCCAAAGCGAAGAGTACAGGCAATGAATTTTTTCCTTCAACCAGATCGCTCGCCGCAGATTTCCCTGTGACATGTTCATCCCCCCAAATGCCAAGGATGTCGTCCTGAACCTGAAAAGCAAGCCCAAGGTGATACCCAAATAGACGATATGCTTCCAGTTTAGCGTTATTCGCATAACCAAGAAGGGCGCCAATATGAGTACAAGCGGAGAGCAGGGCAGAGGTCTTGCCGCCGATCATAGGCCAGTAATCATTTAGATTTAAATCTTTGCGTTCTTCGTACGACATGTCCATGAATTGACCGCGCGTCAGATCGAGACAATTCTCATTGAGGATGCCGGCTGCTTTGACGACGACCTCCGCTGGATAATATTCCGCCAAATCGAGGATAGCCTGATTGGCGATCACAAATAACGCATCGCCGACATTGATCGCCATGGGCGCACCCCATTTGACCCAAATCGTACGCCTCCCGCGTCGCAGGCCGGAATTATCCTGAATGTCGTCGTGCACCAATGAAAAATTATGAATGAGTTCAATCGCTGCTGCCGCTGAACATGCGTGTAGCCATTTATTACCACTACCATTTCCTCCACTTCGATTTTCATCAAAAGAAGAAGCACATGTAAGCAAGGTCAACAGTGGACGAATACGCTTGCCCGTCGCAAGCGAACCCGCGCCATCGCCCGTCCAGCCCATATGATAGGTGAGCATCTCGTGGAATAGTTTGGTGCGCGGTTGATCCAACCTTGCGATCTGGCGTTGGAGTTCTTTTTCAATGGCTTCAAGCATGGATTGTTGGAGATTTGGGGTCATATTTTATATTCCAGTGATGGAGTAAATTCCCAGATCCGTTCTTAATTGTTCCGGGGTTTGAAAGTGAATGGCATGAAAGCCCAGCTTGCTTGCGGTTTGGATATTGGGCATTGAGTCGTCGATGAATAAGCATTCATGCGCCTTGCGCTTGATCCTTTTCAAGGTCAGTTCGAAAATGGCGGGATGCGGCTTGACTATTTTGTGTTCGCCCGAAATGATCATGTCGTCGAAACAACCCAGGAAGTCGAATCTATTTTGCATAAGTTTAAATTTATCCACAGAAAAATTACTCAACAGATATAGGTTCCAACCCGCTTTTTTGAGCGAACGCACTATCCTTATGGATTCACCGATCGGTTCCGTGATACTCTCCTCCCAATAGGTATCATATGCCTGGATAAGCCTGGTGTATTGCGGAAATTGTTCGCAAAGCTCGGCAATGCCTTCCTTGAAGGGACGTCCTGCATCCTGCTGGGCATTCCATTCGAGGAAGCGAATCTCCTCGAGAAAAGAGTCAACAGTCCCCAGGTCGGGAAGGAAGCGCTTGTATAGGTTGCGGGCGTCCCATTTGACAAATACGTTTCCAAAGTCGAAGATAATGGCGGTGATGGATTGGGTCATATGCTGTGGGGGATATTTTATCGCAATATGATGATGTCCACAGAACCGTGTCCGAGTATGCCAAACTGGCGGTATAATCGCGCTTCTATAAATTGATTTTGGAGAATTGCATTGAGCCGAGTGATCAACCCCGATTCCGTAGGAAAAGAACGAACTCGTTTGACGAAGTCCATTGTATTGTGTATTCGTGAATTGGCAAAACAAGCCGAAGTGACCTCAGAGACAAAGGACCAGGCAGCCTTTATTGCGCTGGCTTTGCAGGCGATAGCCGATGGAATTGATGTCTCTGTAGTGGCGTGGGAAAAGCGTGATTATTGGGTGAAAGCCGATAAATTCCGCATGGAGTGGATGTGGGCAGGACAGTATGCGACCAAAATGAAGGCGGCTGTTCTCTCCGACGATTGGGGGACGATTGTGACGCTCATGCCGAAGATTGCGCAGAAATTCAGCAAGATCGTGGTCTCAGATCATCACAGACTGGGCAAACCGTGGACAAGCGCGTACAAGCTGCTGGCGCTGCATCAAAAGCTATAAGAAAAACCCCCGAGGTTCAAAGACTCGGGGATTTTCGTTTAACTTTCCTGCAATTTCTTTAAATGAAGTTTGGTGTTCTTGAGCAGCTCGATCATCAGATCGCGGATGTGCGGGTTCAGGAAATGATTCTCCAGCGTGGAGAGCGGCAGGAAGCGCGCGCCGGCCACCACGTGGATGCAGTTTGCTGCACCGCATAAACAAATAAAGGGGGCCTGCATTTCCCATTCGGTGGATGGATAGAAGAAGGAAAGCTCCTCGCCCTTTTCTATATCGCGGCGGGCGATCATCAGCATTTTGTCGGTATCCAAAATGACATTGGGATCGCAGGAGTGGTTGAGGGCGGCAAGTTTTCCGACGTGGGTATGCCTGTCGCGCGCGATCTGCACGGTGTACCGATTCGGTTTGTCCATGATGTTCTCGCTCGGCATCTCGCAAATCACTTCACCTTTTTTGTAAGCCTGTTTGGTTATTAAAGTTCTAAATTTGTTTTCAGTTTTTATGGTTAATGTTTCCATTGTTGTTACAGTCATTATGTTATTCTCCTTATTCGTTAAAACAAAAATAAAGCATTTACATCAGTATAGTCATAATAGATTTAATTACAAGGGGTAAATGAGTTATGTATTAATATTTTAAGGTTATATATTGGTTGATGATGTATTGGAATTGCAATAATGCATGGATGTGCTGATTTAAAATAAACTCATTTGCAGCGAAGCTTTGCGCCCGTCCAGTAAAACATAGGGCGCGGCGCGCTCCGTGAGTATGCCAAGCTTCTTCAAGGCCGACAGATCGCGGATGCGTGTTGTCCTGCGGGCCTTCAGGATCGCCTCTGCGCCTTTGATTCCAATGCCGGGGATCTTTATCAACTCATGTTTTTCGGCTTTATTGAGTTCAATGGGTTGATGGATTAGATTCATTTCCGCCCAGGCCTGTTTGGGATCGGTGTGGAGCGGCAGATCCCTGCCGTTTGTAAATGGCAGGTCTTCCAGGTCAAAGCCGTAATCGCGCAGTAAGAATGAGGCCTGGTATAAACGATGTTCGCGCATGGGGTCCACGGCGGGTTTGTTTTCGAGCGGCGTATCGTGAATGGGATGGAACGCGCAAAAATAGGCGCGTTTGAGGCTTACATTTTTATTCAGCCAGTTCGTAATGCTGAGCAATTCCAGGTCGCTTTCGTCTGAGCCGCCGGCTACGAACTGTGTCACCGTGGACGGGTGGCGTCCATTCCAGAATTTATAGGCGGGCACACTCCTGCGAATTTCCTCCACCCATTTGAGCGAACGCAGCAGTTCCTCAAAAAAGATTTTGTGCGGCGCAAGCCTCCCCAGCCGCTCCTTATTGGGCGCCTCCAAATTGACAGAGACGCGGTTTGCCAGCTGCATGGCGCGATAGATCTGGTCCTTCTCTGCGCCCGGCATTATTTTTAGATGAAGATAGCCGCGAAATTGATATTTCCCACGCAGGAGTTCGGCTGTATCAAGGAGTTTATCCTGCGTGCGAACGCCGCCTCCCGCCAGCCCGGAGCTGAGGAATACACCCTCGGCCATGCCTGCCCGATTCATTTTGTTGAATAAGCCCGCGAATTCGTCCGGTTTGAAGGTGGCGCGGCGGAAGTCCCGCCCTGCCCGAAACGGACAGTAGTAGCAATCCCGTTCACACGCGGAGGAGAGCAGGGTTTTGAGCAGGGTGATCTTCTGTCCGTTGGGGAGTTGGGCGGGATGTATAAAGGCGTGCTCGCTTTCCTTCGGACTGAAGCAGGCCGGTCTGTCGGGAGTGAGGCGCGGCGTCACGGATCTGCCGAAGGGCGATGTCCTGAGCTGGTAGGTTGAGCTTGTCGAAACCCTGTCGAAGGGCGGTTCACCATCCGCCTCGAAGGACATTTGCGAAGATAATTCTTTGAGAGTCTCGAATGCATCCATACTTCCTAGTATAGAACAAATATTCTATTTATTCAAGGAGGAAAATTGGGGAAATATGTCACTTGGGCGGGAGGCGCGCACTGGCTATACTGGTTGAAAATCAGGAGGCAGGTTATGTGTGAATTTTGCACCCAGCATGGCGAGGGGGAGAAGTGGTATTTGACGATGGAGAATTACTCGAAGGATTTATTGGATCAAAATCAACGGCGGAAATATGCGGCCGATTTCCTGAACGGATTCGACAAACGGATGCCGAAGAACATCCGGCAACTGGACAAGCTCCGCAAAACTCCCTTGATGAAACTGGCAAAACCTGTGCTGACCCATAAGCAGAAGCAGGATCATTACGGGCAGGTGGTGCCGATGGAAGACGTCGAAGAAATCTTCGAGCTGGTACAGGGCGCGGTCAGGCTTCCCTGCGTGTGCCGCCGCGTGACGACAGGGAATATGAATGCGCGTTATTGCTACGGCCTGACCATGGATAAGGAGTTGATGGACTCTCTCGACGATACGTTCAGCCTGGAAACACTGACAAAGAAGGAGGCGCTCGAGTCGATTCGCAAACTCGATAAAGAGGGACTTGTGCATTCCGTGTGGACCTTCAAGACCCCCTTCATCGGCGGGTTGTGTAATTGCGACCAGGACTGCATGGCGTATCGCATTACCCACGCCCGCAGGGATTACCCCGTCATGTTCCGCGCGGAGTGGGTGGCAAGCATCTCTGCGGATATGTGCAACGGCTGCCGCTTGTGCATGAGGCAATGTCAGTACGGCGCACTCCGCTATTCTTCCAATAATAAAAAAGTGGTGATCGATCCCAGCGCTTGTTATGGCTGCGGCGTCTGTCGCGCAGTCTGTAATAAGCAAGCGATCACCTTATCCCCTCGTGAAGCAGTGGCAGGCGCGGCTGGAATATATTAGCAGGGGAGGTCATTACGAGCAGGCGTTTGCTCTTCCCGACCAGGCAATCTCCTGTTATCATTTGCGCCATCGATTCAACTGTGTTGATTTTCGAAAGGAGTTAACCATGGCAAACAAGGAACAAAAGGGAAAGAACAAGGAAAAGAAGAAGAAAAAGAAGGAGAAGCCAAAAGCGCCCAAGAAGTAATGGATCGCTTTTGCCACTCGAAAAGTAAAACAATTATATACGTCCCCCGGTTCAAAGAAGCGGGGGACGTATCATTAAGGTTGGCGCTTGCTTTCTATATCCACTTCAGGAAACCCGCAAAGACGATCAGGCACAAGGCATTAAATGCCCAAAGTCCGCCGACGGCTTGCAGTTTTTGCTTGAACTCTTTCAGGTCGTAAACCCAGAAAGCGAAGACGAAGAACCATAAGTAGCCAAAGAGGAAAATAAGCAGCGGCATCCCGCGATTCCACCAGGACCAGTCCCAGGTCAGCGCGTTGGCTGAGTTGAGAAAATACTCGATAAACACTGAAAATGCCGAACCGCCGATTGCCACTGCCCAGCGATTTGGAATGCCGAGATATTTGAAGTTTTTGTCGGGATGCAGCATCTTTGTCCAAATGATGCCTGCCACCGCAAACATGAACATGGTTTCGATGTTCAACCCCACCAGAATTAAAAACGCACTTGGACCAGGCTCGCCCCAGATGGGTGCGTAGCCCGTGAAACGCAAAACGAGACCGTTGGCGATCTCGTTGAACCAATCTG
>CAZEGE010000146.1:0-6022 GCA_964511765.1 uncultured Anaerolinea sp. | reverse complement strand
GATGCAGACACCGCCAGCGGGATCAATCCAGATTGTTGTGTGTTGAAAGCAAGGGTGGTGCCAACGGGTGCAAATGTTGGAAATCCTCCCAGCGTGGGTGTTGAGAAAGGCGTGTTGGTCGGTAATGGTGTAGGCGGCAGCGCCTGCTCGGTTTGAGCCTGTTGAGCCGCGGCTTGTGTACTTACAATGCTAAAAGCCTGTGTCTGGATCGCGCCTGGATCTTCTGCGGGGGCAGGAGTTGCGCCCAAATTGCAAGCGCTCAATAGGACCGCCGGTAAAGTTGTACCTGCCAACCAAATTAACTTACGAAATTTCATATGCCTAGCCTCCGATTACATCCTTTCGTTCAGAAGCAATACTCTCTGTGATCGCTTCGTTCTGTCCATTTAAATGTTAAAAAATACACTACCTGTCTCTCCGTCAGTAAGTATGAATGCCTGTCAATAAGATGGCCGGCGGTTTTGTTTTCATTCTATCTCTCCTGGCTGTATTAGCACCTTTCTGCCATCATTATTCCACGATAATCCAAACAGAGACAAGGGGGCCAAAGTAATTGCCGGTATCGTCCTTTAACTTCCAGTATCCCTTATATTCTCCCGGATCCTTGGGCGCAGTAAGTTTTACGATATATGTCTGGCCATAGCCTGGCTGTGTATATTCATCGGATGCACTTTTCTTTAAAACAATGCTGTACCCGTTGAGTTCCGGGCTGGAAAGTTCTTTCAGGTATGCAAAAGAGTAACCCTCATCCCAGGCGCATGTTCCAGTGTTCTGGATCGACCAACCTTTCGAGAATTCTTTACCTGCCGCAATGACAGTTTTGTCGAATGGTTCTGTTTCAGCCATAAAAGCACCATCATTACAGCCGTTCTTTGTGGTAAATGTTGAAACTACGCCCACCGTTGACAGAGGAGTCGAACCGGGCTGTTGTGTGTTGAAGGCAAGGGTGGTGCCAACGGGTGCAAATGTTGGAAATCCCCCCAGCGTGGGTGTTGAGAAAGGCGTGTTGGTCGGTAAGGAGGTGGGCGGCAGCGCCTGCTCGGTTTGAGCCTGTTGAACCGCGGCTTGTGTACTTACAATGCTAAAAGCCTGTGTCTGGATCGCGCCTGGATCTTCTGCGGGGGCAGGAGTTGCGCCCAAATTGCAGGCGCTCAATAAGACCACCAGTAAAGTTGTACCTGCCAGCCAAATTAACTTGCGAAATTTCATATGTCTAGCCTCCAAAAATGGTTAACTTTATTATAACGCACCTAGGGGGATGGCGTATCAGGGAGGATATGAAGTTAATAATAAGGGTTATGGAGGGATTTATGTGTCGCAATCCAATTTATTAGACATCCCCAAGCTAAAACAGCTCTCCACAAATCTCGCAGAAAGGCTATAATTTTGTATTATGCCCACAAAAACTAAGAAAACCACATCCGTTGAAAAAAAAACCGCTCCTGTCATTGAAGAAGAGCAGGTGATGCCAGACGCTGAGAATTTCATCACCTTCAGGCGCAGTCACTTTTACTCCGTACTTGTCGTGCTTGCCTTTGGCGCCGGCATTCTCGTCGGTTATGTCCTTTGGGGACGAGGTATAACTACGGTAGCAACTGTACCTGCTCAAGCGCCGTCCTTAGGTCCAGTAGCGGTAGAGCCTAGCATCCCTCAGCCAACCCCTCAACCAGTTATCTATAAAATTGAGACAGAAGGCTTCCCCAGCATTGGTCCAGATGACGCACCCATTACTATTGTTGAGTTCAGCGATTATCAATGTCCATATTGCTATCGTTGGCACATTGATGTCTATGATGCTTTGCTCACCGCCTACCCCGACCAGATCAAGTTTGTCTATCGAAATTTCCCTTTGTCTTTCCATCAAAATGCTTTCCCGTCTGCTGAAGCTGCTTTATGCGCAGGAGATCAGAAGGCCTACTGGGAATTTCACAACGTTTTGTTCGATAACCAAGCCTTACTTAACAATCAAACAGGAATGGTTCTCGATCAGGAAAATTACAACCAATTCGCAACCGATCTCGGACTCGATGTGACCACATTTGAAGAATGCATGATCAGCCACACATATCAGCAATCCATTTTGGATGACATATCTTATGCTGCGAGTCTTCCAAACGACTCAAACGGAGAGGCGGCCGTTGGAGGCACTCCCACCTTCTTTGTCAATGGGCATCGTCTTGGCGGTGCCTATCCAATTGAATACTTCAAGCAAATCATAGATGTAGAATTGGCAAACAACTAAGACCCTAGGTCCTTTTTGGGCGGGTGATGAACCCGCCCTTTTATTTTTAAAGTCCTTTCGGATTTGTCCACAAACTCTTCTAAAGCTAAGGACAAGTCTGTGCCAATCCTCGCAAATTTTGAACGGGCGGCTCTCTTGCATAAGGGATAAATGTGTCATAATAGGAACATAAGATTAAGATATAAAATTGATTTTCATATTGAATTGACCCTTGGAAATTAACAACTTTCATGTTGTATCAGTTTTTCCAAAGAAACTTTTTACATGATGCAATTCGAACCTGTCGAAAAATTGGATTTGGACTATAATCCGTCCTTGTCCTATTTCACAAGGACGGTATGATTTTTGCCGGCAAGTTGGTAAACATGATCGATCAAAAAGACAATTCACAAACAGCCATTATCGAACGTACAACGGATTATAAGCCCCGGAAAAGCTGGCGCTCCTGGCTGATCGGGCGTCCTTTATCCACAGCAGATGCCCCGAACGAAACCATTGGAAAAAGCGTTGGGCTGGCTGTATTTGCCTCGGACGCACTTTCATCCAATGCATACGCTACACAGGAAATCCTCGTGATCCTGGCAATCGCAGGCGCACAGGGTTTTCGGTATGTTTTCCCAATCTCCATCGCAATTGTGGCACTGCTTACGATTGTTTCCATTTCTTATACACAGATTATTCATTCATACCCGGATGGCGGTGGCGCATATATTGTGGCGCGTGATAACATCAGCGAACTGGCGGCTTTGATCGCGGCTTCTTCGCTGTTGATGGATTACATCCTTACGGTTTCAGTATCCATCTCTTCGGGTGTGGCACAGATTGTTTCGGCTTTTCCCGAAGTGTTTGAATACCGCGTGGTCATTGCAGTGGTTGCGGTTTTCACAATGATGTTGATCAACCTGCGCGGTGTGAGAGAATCCGGAGCGGCGATAGCTATTCCCAGTTTTCTATTCATCATCATCATGTTTGTCACTCTGGGGGTGGGCATGGTAAAGTATTTTACCGGTTCGCTGGGCATGGTGATAGACCCGCCTGAGATGGTTCATGTAGAGGGCGTGTTGACGGTGATCACGCCGTTCCTGATCCTGCATGCGTTTTCCAGCGGTACAGCAGCGTTGACAGGAATCGAAGCAATTTCAAACGGCATTACCGCATTCAAGGAGCCTCGCAGCAAGAACGCAAGTATCACATTGACCTGGATGGCGGTAATTCTTTCAACCTTATTTCTGGGCATATCCTTTCTTGCGATGAAGATGATTGCCATCCCTTCCGAAATCGAAACGGTCATTTCACAGATGGCTCGCACAGTATTCAATGGGCAGGGCTTCTTTTACATCATTGTTATTTTGGCAACGACGATCATCCTGCTCCTTGCCGCGAATACTGCCTTTGCAGGCTTCCCGCGCCTAGGCGCTCTCATGGCGAAAGACGGTTTTTTACCCCGTCAATTAACTTATCGTGGCAGCCGTCTTGTTTATTCGCGCGGCATTGTTGCCCTGGCGATCATTGCATCCGTTTTGGTCGTGATCTTTCAGGCAAGTGTGACACGTCTTATTCCGCTATATGCAATTGGCGTTTTTCTTTCCTTCACTTTTTCACAATTTGGCATGGCATTACGCTGGTGGAAGTGCAGGAATCTTAAGCCCGGCCAGGAAGTTATTGAGCGCGGTTCCACCCTGCGGTTCGACCCTCTTTGGAAAGTAAAAATGGTCACCAATGGGTTTGGAGGACTCTGTACCACTATCGTGATGATGGTATTTGCAATTACAAAATTCCACAGCGGCGCGTATATTGTCCTGATACTTATCCCGGTAATGGTCGGTGTTCTTTGGCTGATCCACCGTCATTACAACAATCTTGCCAAAAAACTTTCGCTTGATAACTTTGGCATCATCCCGCCGCAAACCATTCGCCATCGCGTGATCATGCCGGTCAGCGGTGTTCATCAGGGGACGCTTTCCGCCCTGCGTTATGCACGCATGCTTTCGGACGATGTGACCGCGGTCCACGTCACGATCGAACCGGAAGATGCGGAAAAGGTTCGCCAGAAGTGGGAAACCTGGGGCGAAGGCGTCCGCCTGGTGATGTTGGATTCGCCTTATCGTCTCTTTATCGAGCCGATCCTCGGACATATTGCGAGCCTTGCGGAACAGCGCCAGCCCGGCGAGACCATCACCATTGTGGTGCCTGAGTTCGTTTCAGATAATCGCGTGACTGCCGCATTGCATACCAATACGGCGGAAATCTTGCGCAGTCAGTTAAAGCATTTGCACGATATCGTAATTACCAATGTGCCCTATCACGTTTATGAAGATGACGGGCATAAGGAGTTGTAAAATGAATTTCATCGTAGTCGGCTGCGGCAGGGTGGGGGCGGAATTATCCTTCCGCCTCTTCAAAAACGGACATCAGGTTGTGGTGGTGGATAACGACCAAAAAGCGTTCAACCGCCTCCACCCGGACTTTAGAGGGCGCACCACGGAAGGAGAAGCCCTCTCATCTGACACATTATCCCGGGCCGGCATTGACAAAGCCGACGGCGTCGCCGTTGTCACCAATTCAGATACCATGAACGCTGTGATCGGCCATACCATTCACATGCATTACCCACAGGTAAAACAGGTGCTTGTCCGCAATTATGATCCTGCCATGCGCGAAATGCTCGAGGCATTTGGTCTACAGATTGTCAGCTCCACGGCCTGGGGCGCGGAACGTTTGCAGGAATTGCTGATTGACCCATCCTTCCGCGCCGTATTTTCCGCTGGGAATGGTGAAGTAGAACTGTATGAAATGTACATCTCCCAAAAATGGGATGGTATGGCCGTTTCCAGTCTGCTGGACGACTGTCACAATACCGTCTGTGCAGCGTTGACCCGCGCCGGTCGCGCAGAATTACCAAAGCCGGATGCAAAGCTCAAGAGTGGCGATGTGCTCACCGTAAGCACAACCCTCGAAGGCGTGAAAGCCTTGCGCGCAAAATTGCAGGAAGGCTAGGAGGCTTAACATGTTTGTATTTATTGCGGGTGGCGGGCGTACAGGCGCCCAACTTGCCTCCCAGTTATTGGCCCAAAACTATCAGGTGCGGTTGATCGAGCATCGCCGTGAATTACTTGGTCATCTCCATCATGAACTCCCCACCGAAGTGATCTACGAGGGACAGGCAACTGACCCAAATATCTTAAAACAGGCTGGCCTGGATAAAGCAAATGTGATCGTGGCTTGCACCGATGATGATGCCGCCAATCTTGTGATATGTTATCTGGCACGCACAATGTTCAAGGTCAGGCGCACGGTCGCCCGTATCAATAATCCGCGCAATGCCTGGTTGTTCGACCAGAACTTTCACGTGGACGAGACCATCAATCAAGCCGATGTGATGGCGCACCTTATTCAGGAGGAAATGTCCCTTGGCGATATGATGACCCTGCTCAAACTCCGCCGCGGACGTTATTCGGTGGTGGAGGAGAAGGTCCCCCCCGGCGCGAAGGCAGTTGGCATACAACTCAAAGACCTGGGCCTGCCCGATCAATGTGTGATTGCCGCCATCATTCGCAATGGACAGATCACCCTGCCGCGCGGCACCACTGCGCTTGAAGAAGGCGACGAAGTTTTGGCAGTGACAGATAGGGAAGGCGCAAGTCAATTGGAAATATTGCTCGAACCGCCTTCCAGGCCTGTAATGCTATAAAAATGAATTCGTCCGATGGGTCAAATTCCATTGGGCGAATTTACAGGAGTTAACCGGGTAGTATTGGCGGTTTGGCTGCGGATTTTCAC
>CAZEGE010000145.1:0-6257 GCA_964511765.1 uncultured Anaerolinea sp. | reverse complement strand
GGGGAGGCGGAGCGTTGGCTTTATTTGAAATAACCCATCATCGCACGACACAAGATGTTTTTGAAAACCAGGTGTTTTCCAAAACCTCTTTATTTTGGATTATTTTTCAATCCTTGGTCGGGTAAGGAGAGGGTGTTGCCACCCTCTCCTCCCCTAAGAACCGGACATGAGAGTTTCCCCTCATCCGGCTCAAGCCCTCCAAACGGTCATCCAAGACCGCGGTTTCACAAAAGAAACGCACTCTGTTGAGGGGATTTGCTTTGACGTTTTGTGAAGTCTGTATCGCCTTTACGATACGCGATTGGAGTCGACTTACATTTTGGTTTGCTTTTTGCCAATCAATGGCGTTCCAGTTCACCGGCTTGTACAAGGATGCACCAGCTGTGTTTTTGCCGTCATCTGCTTTTCCTTTCTTGTCGATTTGCCAAACTCTCTCGTAACGGAAGACCCTGCGGAAGTCAGCCTATTTTCATAGCGGATGATGTTGCTGTTATTGCTGGCTCAATCCTTATTCACCCCGTTACAGGGTGACCTTTGCTTTTTCCGCATTCCTTCGCCCGCTATCCCTTTGATATTCCTTGCGGATTTCTACCTCCTTTCGAGGAGAATAACGGGGTTGCCATGTTTCTCTTATGTAACCAGAACAGATTAGGTTCGCTCTCTTCGCCGGTAGCATTTGACCCATGTCAGGGGACAGTGTAACCCCGGAACTCGCTACGTGCCTTTTGGCTCAAGCCCAATCGCTTTGGCTTGTCTTGAGTTAACGACGTTTATCAAGCGTTTGCATTTGCTAACCATACTGTCAACCCTAGCCCCGCTTCCTTTTGCGATTAAGGAATGCGTTTCACCTCGCGGTGGAGACGCCTGTTGATGACTACGGGTACATTGTTTGTGGGCTTTCATGTAGAGACGTTGCCATCTAACATGACCACAGAGGGTACTGCTAATGGGATAGCAGGTCTTGTCTCATGGTTCACGAGCAAGACAATTACATAAGAAACCTCATGTCGCACACAACTGCTACTCATCGGTAGCCCGCTCTACAGCCTTGTGTATTACTCCGGCATCAGGCAACCTTTGTGACAATAGGATTGTTCCCATCCGGGCAACTGTCCTTGGCGGGAGTTTTAGGGGAAGAACATATCTTTCTGTTTTCTATAATCACTGGTACTGTTCGGCGGCCACCATTTCCCGCCAATTGCGCCACTGCAAGTAGAGCCACCCAAGTTGCCACAGAACTTGACTTCCTTGTTTTTGTTCATATCATAGACGGTAAATGCGTATTCCTTGGGGTAAATGCCAGAAAGTTTCTCGCTGCATGAATCCCTCAACCGGTCAAATGCTGGACTCAATTTTTCTCCAATGTTTTGACATTGGATAATCGAGTATTTCCTTATTTCCCCGCCCCCACAATCCTCCCAATTAGTGGCTCCGTAAGATTCGCAAGCATCTAAACTGGGGTACATTGCGTGCTTTGACTCGGAGACATATACCTTCATGTGTGTTCTTTTGCCAAACGGAGGCGTCATCTGTCTCCACTCTGTTTCGTCGCTAGTATCATAAGATCGCCAATAGTCGTCGTGCCGGCGCATGAGTACCCGACCCGCCTTCCACGAACTTGTCCCAGTCTTCTTCACATAAATTCGCAGGGCTTCCGTGTCGCCGTTATGATCCCAGCCTATACCTGAACTAATGACGCCACAATCCTTTGGGTACAAAAACACATAGGTAATCAAAGCGCCGTTAGTTGTCTTGTCGTTATTGTAAAACGGTGTGACCTGATAAATGATCGCCACCTTGCCCAGGTTGCTAATACAATCACCTTCCTCTTCATCGAAATAGAGAATGGGACTCCAGGTGTCTGCAAGCCAAAGCTCGTCCGCGTCAGACAGCCCATCGCTATCAATGTCACCACTCTTCGCGGAAACTGAAAGGGGAACAATTCCAAAAGGTTCAGGAGTAATTAAATCAACATCCGATACAATGTTCTTGTTCTGTAGTGCAACATAGCCAAGACCAAGCACGATGAGTACCAAGAGAACCACAATCGACCAAATGAACTGCTTCTTCATAACACACCTCCTGTAGTCGTTTGACTGAAGTACGTGATATCCCCAGGTTGGCAAACCCGACTTTTTCGGGCTAACGGTTTGCGTTCGCGGAGCATGGCGCTGGGGCGGGCGTGGACTCTGCCTGGGAGCAGAAAAAATCAAAGCCAGGGAAAAATGCTCGAAAATGGCGGCGATTGGGCGAGGGAGCTGTCCACTGCGACCATCGCCCGCCCCAAGCGCGTGAGCGCTGGGGCTCCCCAGCGTCCAGCCGCTGCTCGGCCCGCACACGAAGCGCAACGGGGTGCACGGCTGGGTCGGGCGCATTTTTTCTCAACGCTAGAGAATTTGTACCATTTCTTCAAATGTCATCTGTACTTCACCTTCAATAGTAGGCTGCATTTCTCGCCATATCTCCATAAATGCCCTTTTTCGCCTTTCGAGTTCTTCTCTTGTAAATGAATTAAGAATCATTATGTCTTTGAGCCGTTCTTTAAAATTATATGGTAGCTGTTCCAGTTGTTCTACACAATAATATCGCCATTTCATATCCGCTACTAGCTCATTATTAAGACCAAACAACATGTCAAAGAAATATATCAGTCCCTGATCGAACATATGGTGAGCACTTACAATATTGCCTCGCTCAAGCCATAATTGTGTCAACCGATTGATGTACCATTCAGAAAGGGCTAATCCAGACATCATTAGCCATTTCTTTTCTTCTGGCTTCAGAGGAACCTTATCTTTTAGTAATTGGCCTATCTTTTCTTGTGGATCAAAATAAACTTGTGATTGAGAATATGTCCAACGTTTTGCCATATCCCAAGGATTTGCGAGTTCGTTTTCATAGTCAGACAACCAAATCTGAACTTCTATATCCTCAATCTTATAAAACTTCTTGGTTATTGGAATCTGTGATCCTTCTTTTTTGAATATTGCAATATCAATATCGGCAGAATGATCAAAATATCCGCGAACAATAGCTCCTAAAAAGACAATGCCAACAATATCATCGCAAATATATTTTTGAACGAATTCTTTTGCTATTCTAGTTGCTTTCTCTAGAAGCTTGGGATCTGATGACTGAATTAAGAATTTTGTGCTCATAAACTCCTTTTTTCCTAAAAACGTCATCTACAATGCGCCCAACGGATTGGCTCAGCGGCAGCGGCGGGATTGGTGAGACACTTCACCAATTATGGCATATTCTGGCAAATCGCGCCTGCGCGCGAGCGGCGCAGCCGCTGTCCGACTGGAGTCGGTGTTAGGCGGTTTATAAGGAACAAATGTGATTCTACCTTTTTTACATGCTCTTCAAATTAGGATAGAGTCTCATTATTACTTCAAGTATAGCCATAAGACCGAACAACCCAAACACCACAAGGAGCGAGATAATGGGCCACAACCAGGACGATGTTTCTCGTGGGGGTACATCGCTGGATGATAGCGGATTCTTCCTGATAAAGAGCCACAGCAATAGTGCAGCGATTGGGAGTGCTACTACACCTGCTATGATGAAGAATTCTGCTTGAGTTTCTTGTAACGATGGCAAAACCACAAATAGCGTGGCTGCGGCATTGTAGCTTGCGTGCGCGAGTATTGAACTGAGCACCGACCCGCCACGATACGCTAGAATTCCCAATACTATTCCAAAGAAGGTGAGAGGCAGAAGAGGAGCAATCTGCGAATGCAAAAGGCCAAATAGAATGCCAGATACCACTATACCCACCCACTTTCCACGCCGGAGCCAAGCCTGAAGAATAAACCCTCGGTATATGGGCTCCTCAGTCAGTGGCGCGAGCACGATAAAGGTCAAAGCATACATCGCACTTTCGGTCAAGTTCTGAGGTAAAGGAGTTGCCGGGTATGGGCCAATTCGCGATAGAAGCTGATCCAACAGCGTGGCCATGCCAGCAACAACGGGCCAGCAGGCTAATCCAATAAGCACACTCCATAAGGCAGTACGCAGAGAGATGGGATGAAGCCGAAGTGTAGTTTGCAGAGATAGCCGCCGAATAGCAATCCATAGCAAGACGGGGACAATAACAATAATTTGGCCTACGATAAGAACAATCGATAGATCCAAGAAAAGGGAAAGAATCCCTGCACCAACAATCAGCACAATTAAGACACTGCCAGCCAGGAGATTGGCTTCCCATGTTGCAGGATAGCGGATAGATTGCTGCGAGTTCATCGTATATTCCTCCAGTATCTAGCGAAAGTAATCATAGATTAGGTCATGATTACCTTGTCAACGGGCCGCCTAACGGTGTGCGACATCGTCCCCGAGGTATAGCCGAGCGGGATCGCGGAGCATGGCGCTGGGGGCGGGCACTTCGACACGGCTTCGCCAGTCAGTACAAGCGTGGACTCTGTTTGGGAGCATGAAAGACTCGAAGCCAGCTTGAAAAGCATGAAAGCAGAAAACAATAAATGGCTCCGAAAGTTCATCTTTCCGAACTGTTTTTCATTAGGAGCTTTCTTTTCAATCCTTTTGTCGCCTAGCTCTTGACACTGCTGTTAATCGGTGGGCGGCTGCCTTTCTTGTCTGGCAATTCAAATCCTCGTACCTGGCTTGAAATGCCGTCTTGACAGAATTGCAATAACCCAAGTTATGAATAATGGTATTCCTACCAGAATGGAAAAATGATAACCCTGTACTGGTATCCCCGCCAAGAATTCTATTTCCCTTGGCGGAAATGTCAGCCCTGATAAAATGGCCGAGTAACTAGATCTGGAGAAAGTTAGTACAGTTGAGAGCATGAACAAGCCCAACAAAATTACTGAAGTCCACCATGCCCACAGTCGTCGCCGTAACGTTCCCCAAGTGATGCAAGCCAAGCATGCAATTGATATATCGAGCAAGACAATCCCCTGGATGCCATAACGAAAAACGCCAAATACTGGGAACATACCGTTAAACAAGATAAGTATGTGTAGCATGATGATATAAAACAAATATAAAGAACTCAATACCAAAATGGGTGTAGGCAAATCCTCAATCCAATAGTTCTTGGCATCTTTGGTCTCTAGGGTTCGTCTGACATTTTTGCCCTGGTAAAACCGGATAAGCAGTCCTGGAAATACAAAATAGGACAGTCCGAGAAAAAACAGCGCAATCAAAGCGACGGGTAGAGATAGGTTTTTGGATCCAGCTAGTATGAAAAAGACCACGACAATCAAAGGCGCACCGACCACCAGCCATGACCACAACAAGGTCAGAGAAAGCGTTCTGACCCATCGCCACATTTTCAAATGTCCGTAACCCAAGGGGATGAACATGATTGTAATCAGATAGTAACCGATGATTTGGCTGGCAATGTTACCAAACATGAATGAACCGAATCCAAAACCTTCGTAATGAAAACGACCACCCTCGGAAAATAGGTAAAAGCAGTACATTTCGAGTGGCCCCAGGAGACCGATAGCAATACCACTCAATAGGAGAAGAACTCCAATGATAGTGAGTAATCGGCTTCGATCTTTGTAGTCCAAATCGCTTGTATTTGCATCCATACTTATTCCTCTCGCGACAGTAGGTGCGCCGCCCAACGGCGGCGGCTTCAGGATGCCTGGGTTTCTGAAGGATAGATCAACCGTGCAAGATGAAAGCCCAGTATCCCGCCCAGCATGCAGAGAAAGTAGTCAGACACCATGAACATGAACACTATCACTCCCAAATGGAACCCCAATTGTTGCCTTGCAGTCTGCGCGGCGAGAAGCACTGCGTTGCCTAATCCGAACACATCGAAGAAAGTAGTAAACTGGTGCAACCCCCCGCCTATGCAGGCGACGAGCATGAGGAAGATAGTCAAAAAAACAGCTCCTGCAAGGGCACCGTGCTTAGCTTCGGATGCGCCTATTTTCTTGGTAATAATGCATCCCGCAACGACGGACAAGGGAAAATCCACCAGCCAGGCACCGAAGAGTTCAACCGTGAGAAAAGTCATACCCCCTAAGATTGGTTGCAGGGCATTAAACTGGACAGCCATCACTGTCTCCGCTAAGAGAAGCCCGAAGACACTTGGGATGAGGGCTCCAACCAGAAACGTCGTCCGGTGTTCGCGAATAATGTTCCAGAAACCTACAGCAGTCTTCTTTTTCATGGCATAACCCTTATGCTTCGATACACTTTCTGAATCTAGAATTCTCATAATCCAGTCAAACCGACAATGGTATTTTTGTATTGGCAAAAGCCGCCCAACG
>CAZEGE010000144.1:0-6263 GCA_964511765.1 uncultured Anaerolinea sp. | reverse complement strand
TTGGCTACGAGTGGGAACTGGTCAAAAGCCCGGCTGGCGCTCAACAGTGGCAGGCGAAGAACGTCAAGCCCGAAGACATGATTCCCGATGCGCACGACCCGTCGAAGAAGCACGCGCCGATGATGACCACCGCCGACCTGTCGCTGCGCTTTGACCCGATCTATGAGCCGATTGCGCGCCGCTTCCACAAGAACCCCAAAGCGTTTGCAGATGCCTTCGCCCGCGCCTGGTTCAAGCTGACTCACCGCGACATGGGGCCTAAAGTCCGCTACCTCGGACCGGAAGTTCCGAAAGAAGATTTGATCTGGCAGGACCCCATTCCCGCGGTCAATCACAAGTTGATCGGCGCGAAGGATATCGCCGCGTTGAAGAGCAAGATTCTAGCTTCGGGTCTTTCTGTGCCTGAGCTTGTTTCTACAGCTTGGGCTTCTGCCTCCACCTTCAGAGGATCGGACAAGCGCGGCGGGGCGAATGGCGCTCGTATCCGCCTCGCCCCGCAAAAGGACTGGGAAGTCAACCAGCCTGCACAACTGGCGAAGGCGCTCAAAACGCTGGAGCGCATCCGCAAAGAGTTCAACAGCGCCCAGTCTGACGGTAAGAAGGTTTCGCTGGCAGACCTGGTCGTGCTGGGCGGCTGTGCGGCGGTTGAAGCGGCAGCCAAGGCGGCTGGTCACGCTGTGAAGGTGCCCTTTACCCCGGGCCGCACCGACGCCTCGCAAAGTCAGACCGATGTAGAATCGTTCGCCTTTCTCGAACCCGAAGCGGACGGCTTCCGCAACTACCAGAAGGCGACCTTCACCGTCTCTGCTGAGGAGATGCTGGTGGACAAGGCACAGTTGCTGACGCTCAGCGCACCCGAAATGACCGTGCTCGTCGGCGGCTTGCGCGTGCTCGGCGCCAACGTCGGCAGCTCACAGCATGGCGTGTTCACCAAACAGGCTGGCAAACTGACCAACGACTTCTTCGTCAACCTGACGGACATGGGCGTTGTCTGGCACCCCACTTCGGAAGCTGCCGACACCTTCAATGCCCATGACCGTAAGACTAGCGAAGTCAAATGGAGTGGCTCCCGCGTGGATTTGGTGTTCGGCTCCAACTCGCAGTTGCGCGCTCTGGCCGAGGTCTATGCCCAGGACGACGCCAAGGAAAAGTTCGTGCGTGACTTTGTGGCGGCTTGGAATAAGGTCATGAACCTCGACCGCTTCGACCTCGCCTAACTGCGTGAAGGTGCGGATGATTGCGCCCAGCCCGGCGCCCTGTTTCGCTTGATGAGCGCCTGCCAGAAGGAGCAACTCTTCAGTAATCTGGCCGAAGCCATGCAGGGTGTGCCGGAGCGCATCATTGCCCGTCAACTGGTGCATTTCTACAAAGCCGACCCGGAGTATGGCAGCGGCGTGGCAAAGAAACTGGGCATGGACATGGAGAAATACGCCGCCTGGGCGAAACTCGCCCTGGCTGAGTTGATCGAGAAAACCGCATAACTGGCCGTAAAGGCTGCAAAGAAAAAGTATAAGTTACAAATCGTTATTGCAATCCCCGTCAATTTGGCGGGGATTGTTTTTTATTCCGTAAAATCTATGCTAAAATTCACGGCCTTTGTTGATTTCTGGAGAGAAAAAATATGCAGGATAAAATTTCAACCATTACTACCCATCAAAATACTTCCCTGAGTGAAGCAATTGCCGCCCGCCGGACCTTTGCCATTATCTCCCACCCGGATGCGGGGAAGACCACGTTAACCGAAAAACTGCTCTTATACGGAAATGCGATTGAACTGGCAGGGAATGTACGCGCCCGCAAAAACCAGCGCGCAACCACTTCGGATTGGATGGAGATGGAGCGCGAGCGGGGTATTTCGATCACATCCACGATCCTTCAGTTTCCTTATCAGGGTTGCATCATCAACCTGTTGGATACGCCCGGACATCAGGATTTTTCCGAGGATACCTATCGTACTCTTTCTGCGGTGGATAGCGCTGTGATGGTGATGGATGCGGCAAAAGGCATTGAGCCGCAAACTCTGAAATTATTTGAGGTCTGCCGCCAGCGCGGGATTCCGATTTTTACTTTCATCAATAAAATGGACAGGCCGGCCCGCGACCCTTTGGATTTGTTGGATGAGATCAAAAAGGTATTGGGGATGGAACCGGTCCCAATGAATTGGCCTGTGGGGGATGGTCCAAATTTTCGCGGGGTATATGACCGTGAGTCCAAAGGGGTTTATTTATTTGAACGTACGGAGCGGAACGAACGCATGGCTTCTGAAGAATTTATGCCTTTGGAAGACCTTGTAAGGAATAAAGTTTTATCGGAGGTTCGCTACACGGAACTGGCTGAGAGTATTCATCTTTTGGATGAAGCGGGCGTTGTATTCGACCACGAGAGTGTGTTAAAGGAAAAGCAAACCCCGGTCTTCTTTGGGAGCGCCGTCACCAATTTCGGTGTGCGTTTATTCCTGGATACTTTTGTAAAGTATGCCCCGCTTCCCCAGACTTATTTGAGTGATGAGGGAGCAATTGCTCCGCAGAATTCCGAGTTTTCAGGTTTTATTTTCAAAATTCAAGCCAATATGAATCCTAAACATCGCGATAGCGTGGCGTTTTTGCGAATTTGCTCGGGACGCTTTGAGCGAGGCATGGACCTGATTCATACCCAAAGCGGAAAGACCTTGCGTTTATTGCGTCCTTATAAACCTTTTGCGAACGAGCGCGAGATCGTTGACGAAGCCTTTGCCGGGGATGTGCTTGGGATTCCCAATAATGGAGATTTTGCGATTGGCGATTCGCTTTGTTCAGGGACGCCAGTCCGTTTTGCCTCCATCCCGCGCTTTCAGCCCGAACACTTTGCGCTGTTGCGGAATACCGATTTGAATAAACAAAAGCAATTTGCAAAGGGTCTCCTTCAATTGGAAAGCGAAGGCGCGGTTCAGGTGCTGTATAACCTCAATGCTTTCAAGCGTGAACCGATCCTGGCTGTCGTGGGTCAGCTGCAGTTTGATGTGGTTCAGGCGCGGTTAAGGGCGGAATATAACGTGCCGACTGAATTGGAAAGATTGCCGCATGTGCTCCTGCGCTGGATCAAAGGAACGGACAAGGCTGTTGAAAGCCTGCCAAATCGCAGTGAAGCCATCATCGCCCGCGATTCACGCAATGAATGGGCGGCGCTTTTTAGCACGCCCTTCTTTCTAAAGTATTATGCTGAGAAACATCCCGAGTTACAGTTTGTAGAAATAACCGAGGTTTGATCATAAACGGCGATTGATTTCAATCGCCGTTTTATTTTTGTTGAATTCATCCGTTCTGGAAAATTGATTTCTACTGAATTTGTCTTACTTCACCCGCTGCTTCGCCAAAATATTTCTTCTGAAAGAAGAATGCCACGTTCACCAGGCTGATCATCACAGGCACTTCGATCAATGGCCCGATCACTGCCGCGAAGGCAGCGCCAGAATTGATGCCAAATACTGCCACTGCAACGGCTATTGCAAGTTCAAAGTTATTGCTGGCGGCAGTGAATGAAAGTGTTGTTGTCTTGGAATAGTCCGCGCCGATGGCCTTGCCCATGAAGAAACTGACCAAAAACATTACCACGAAATAGATCAGAAGCGGAATGGCAATTCTGACAACATCCAGCGGAAGTTCCACGATCACATCGCCTTTGAGCGAGAACATCACCACGATGGTGAAGAGCAGGGCCATCAACGTGATTGGGCTGATCCTCGGTACAAAGACCTTGTGATACCAATCCCTGCCCTTTGCGCGGACGAGGAAGAGCCGCGTAAGGAAGCCTGCAAGGAAGGGAATGCCAAGATAGATGAATACGCTCTTTGCGATCTCGCCGATGGTGATGTCTACAATGCTGCCAGTCATGCCGAACCATGTCGGTAATACCGTGATGAAGACATAGGCATACACACTGTAGAACAAAACTTGAAAGAGGCTGTTGAATGCAACCAGCCCGGCGGCGTATTCGTTATCGCCTTTTGCCAGTTCATTCCACACGATGACCATCGCAATGCAGCGTGCCAGGCCGATCAGAATGAGGCCCGTCATATATTCGGGGTAACCGCGCAAAAACACAATTGCGAGAACAAACATCAAAATGGGGCCGATCACCCAGTTCTGCACGAGCGAAAGCCCGAGAATTTTCCAATTGCGGAAAACATCGCCTAATTCGTCATAATGCACTTTCGCCAGCGGCGGGTACATCATCAGGATCAAGCCAATCGCAATCGGAATATTGGTTGTGCCGACGGATACCCTGATATTGAAATCAGTGACGGCTTTGGGGAAGAGAAACCCAATTCCCACGCCGGCTGCCATTGCAAGGAAAATCCACAAGGTCAGGTAGCGATCAAGTGTGGAAAGTTTTTTGGTGGTGCTGATTTCTTTGGCCATAAGAGCCTCCATATTAATAATTTGCTTTGAGAAGTTTGATCATCTCTTTTTCAATATCATCGCGCACAGCGCGAAAAACATTCATTACTTCTTCATCTGTCCCTTCGGCTTTGGCGGGGTCAGGAAAACTATGATGCACGCGCTTTCCTTTTCCAAGCCAGACGGGACATTCCTCTGCCGCCGAATCACAGACCGTGACGACAAGATCGAAATCCACGCCTTTGAATTCATCCGCCCGCTTCGAGCGACCCTCATGCTGGATCCCGATTTCTGACAGCGCTTCCAGCGCTTTGGGGTGGATGTAGCCCGCAGGCCTTGTCCCCGCGCTAACGGCTTGCCAGGTATCACCAAGCCATGCATTGACAATCGCTTCCGCCATTTGCGAACGGCAGGAATTCCCTGTGCATAAAAAGAGTACTTTGCGTTTCATGAGATTACCCTCGCGGCCAGTACATGATTACGCTCACACCGACCAGGCAAATCAATGCTCCAATCAGGTCGAACGCGTCTGGGGTCTTGTGGTCAATTTGCCAACCCCACAATAAAGACAATATGATAAAGACGCCGCCGTAAGCGGCATACACTCGCCCAAAATTGAAGGCAGATGGTTGAAGTGTCGGAATAATGCCGTATAGCACCAGCACAATGCCGCCAATCGGCCCAAACCAGATACTTTTGCTCTCGCGCAACCATAGCCAGACCAGGTATCCGCCGCCGATTTCACACAGGCCCGCGACCAGGAACAGACTTATTGAACGGACGAGTTCCATGATTTCAACTCCGCCATCTGTGAACGACATGAATTGTCCGTGCAGAGAATAAGACTTTGCGTTTTTGCTTTGCCATCGGTCAATCTTTTCCTTTCACAACATTGTTTCCAATGTAGCCTGACGGTCGTTAAAGGCTGGGTCCGAAACCAGAACAGGGCATTCGGAAGGCAATCTTTTATGCTGTAACAGGGCTGCTGCAAAAGCAAGGCAGGTGGCTTCGTCACATTGTTTGCAGTTGGTTTGTGGCAGGAGCGCCCAGATATCCAGCAGGCGAGGAGAGCTCCTTGCCGCGGTAGCAGCCACCAGTTCAGCGCGATGCGCCCACGTTGCATTGATCGCGTCTGTCAACGCCTTGAGCAGTTCCAATCCTTCCTTAACATCCTTAACTTGTGTAATGTACACTTTGTCCGCGTACAGGGTCATGAAGCCCCGCTGACGGCGGAAGGTGAGCGTATATGTGGCTGGATTGTAGGCGATCACATCGGGCAATGTCGCCAGATATGGAATGACATTGGTCAACGGCTGACTGGTTTTTCCAATCACAATAATCCTATCAGGCTCGGCAAGACAGGGAAGAGTGTTGACCAAAGTAATCGCATCAAGGTACATGTTACTTCTTGAACAGGTTGCCGCTGACTTTTAACGCGCCCGCACCGGGCACTTCGATCATCACCTTTCAGCCGCCTTCGAGCAGATCGCGGGCTTTGCCTTTGAAATGCTCCCGCAGGAATTCCAGAGCGCCTTCGGCGTCGCTGTCCATCAGAACGCGCATCAACTCGATGATATCCTTATCCTCCAGCACAACGGTCAGGACTTTTTTCATCGCGGTCTCCTCAGCCAATCGCAGGAGCTTCGATCACAATCTCTTGCAAGGCGGATAGTTTTTCGGCGTATTGTGGTTCAGACAGCGGCGGACAATCTGCAATCTTCTTTTGCGAGGCTGTCAACTTCAACGCGAAAGAATAGCAGGTCGGTTCCCCACAATGCTTGCAGTTGGTATGGGGGAGCAGTTTGTAAATCGCCATCGGCGTGGGACGTTGGCGCGTGGTGACATCAGGAGTGATTTCTGCGCGCCGTTCCCAGGTGCGGTTGACCA
>CAZEGE010000143.1:5219-6313 GCA_964511765.1 uncultured Anaerolinea sp. | reverse complement strand
GTTGGAAATATTAGCGATCACAATCCTGTGTTATAATCTCGCCGCCTTGATGAAAAAGGCACATTCTGCCTGGGACGGGCAACAAGCGTCCCTGAGCGGGTAAGCATCCCCGCTAAACTCATTCCGTTCCGGGCAAGTTTGTGGGCAGCGCATTGGAGAACGGTAAAAAGTTAAGGAGTAATAATGGGCGTCATTTCCATGAAAGCCCTGCTTGAGAGCGGTGTTCACTTTGGACATCGCACGAACAAGTGGGATCCCCGCATGAAACCGTACATCTTCACGGAGCGTAACGGTATTCATATTATTGACCTGCAACAAACTGTCAAGTCGTTGAACCAGGGTTATAACGTCGTTCGTGATACCGTTGCGAACGGCGGTACGGTTCTATTTATCGGCACCAAACGCCAGGCGCAGGAAACAGTGGCAGAAGAAGCAGCTCGTTGTGGCATGCCTTATGTCACCGAGCGCTGGATGGGCGGTATGCTCACGAACTGGGCGACGATGTACAAGCGCATTCAGGAACTGGAGCGCCTTGAGAAATTACGCGATACTGATGAGATCAACCACCTTACCAAGAAGGAAGGTTTGTTGATCGAGCGCGAGATCACCCGCTTGCAGATCCGTTTGTCAGGCGCCCGTATCATGAAACGCCGCCCTGATCTGCTTTTCATCATCGATGTGGGACGTGAAGAAGCCGCGGTTTGTGAAGCGAACCTGCTCAAGATCCCGATCGTTGCGTTGGTGGATACCAATTGCAATCCCCAGAATGTCGATTATGTGATCCCTTCCAACGATGACGCCATTCGCGCCATCAAGCTGCTCGTCGCCAAAATGGCGGATGCCGTGCTTGAAGGTAAAGCCATGCGTAAGGAAGAAGAACCCGAGCAGGCTGAGGAAGTTAAATCCGATGGAAAGCCAAAATCCCGTTCGTCTCGCAAGCCTGTTGTCGAAGTAGAACAGGATGAGGCTGTCGGCGAAGATGCATTGCTGGGTGAATCCACTCTGGCAAAATTGAACGTCAGCCGCCAGGCGGAAGATGCCTCACCTGTGGATGCAATAGTGGAAGTAGGCAAGAAAGCCGACGCTCCCAAAGC
>CAZEGE010000143.1:0-5119 GCA_964511765.1 uncultured Anaerolinea sp. | reverse complement strand
CCTCACCTGTGGATGCAATAGTGGAAGTAGGCAAGAAAGCCGACGCTCCCAAAGCCGACGCTCCCAAAGCCGACGCTCCCAAAGCTGATGCTCCTGAGACTGAAGCCCCCAAAGCAAAAGATGATACAGTTGAAGTCGCGGCAGAATAATCGACGAGAACTGTTAAGTAATAGGCAGGATCAAGGATTGTGAAATGGAAATAACCACTGAGATGATCAAGCAATTGCGGGCCGCAACCAACGCCCCGATGTTGGATTGCCGCAAGGCGTTGCAGGAAGCGGATGGAGATTACCAGAAAGCTGTCGATTGGCTGCGCGAAAAAGGTATGGCTACCGCTGCCAAACGCGCCGACCGTGATGCCTCCAATGGCATGGTGGAAATGTATTCCCATGGCGGCGGACGCGTGGGCGTGATGGTTGAGATCAACTGTGAAACGGACTTTGTTGCCCGTGCTGAACAGTTCCGCAACCTGGCCCATGAGATCGCATTGCAGATCGCAGCGAGCGCGCCGAAATACATCACTGCAGATCAAATCCCCGCTGCAGAACTTGAGCATGAAGCGGAGATTGCCCGTGCCCGCGCCAGGGAAGAAGGCAAGCCGGATAATGTTTTGGCAAAGATCGTGGAAGGCCGCGTTGAGAAGTATAAAGACGAAACCTGCCTGATGCGGCAGACTTATATTCGGGACGAGTCACTGACCATTGAAAAGCTTGTTTTGCAAAATGTAGCCGCCATCGGTGAAAATGTGGTCATCCGCCGCTTTCAGCGCTGGGAGTTGGGTGAAAGCACAAATCGAGAATAAATTTTATAAAGCCAGCCTTCGGGTTGGCTTTTTTTCTAGTAGGTCGAACAGATATGTTAAACAGGTGTGCCATAAAAATGATTGGAGGTATGAATGGCCGAATTGAAATATAAAAGAATCCTGCTCAAGTTAAGCGGGGAGGCGCTTGGCGGCGAGTCAGGCTTTGGCATCGACGTGGATGAAGCCGAGGCAATCGCCAGCCGTATAAAGGAAGTCCGCGAGTTGGGTGTGGACGTGGCGGTTGTGATCGGTGCGGGCAATTTGTGGCGCGGCAAGCAGGGGCTGGAGCGCGGCATGGATCGTTCCACTGCGGATTATATGGGCATGCTGGCCACGGTCATGAATGCCATGGCTTTGATGGACGCTCTCGAACGACAGGATGTTTACACGCGCGTCATGTCAGCCATTGAGATGCGCGCCATTGCCGAGCCATATATCCGCCGCCGCGCAGTGCGTCATCTCGAAAAGGGAAGGGTGGTCATTTTTGGCGCAGGGACGGGAAACCCATTTTTCTCCACCGATACCGCCGCAGCATTGCGCGCGACTGAAATTGACGCGGAAGTCGTCATCAAAGCCACCAAGGTGGATGGCGTTTACGATGCGGATCCCAAGATAAACCCGCACGCCAAAAAATTAGACAAGATAAGTTATATCGAAGTCCTCAACCGCCGCCTGGAAGTGATGGATAGCACCGCCATCACACTCTGCATGGAAAATAACCTTCCGATCCTTGTGCTAAATCTTTGGGATTCAAAAGCATTGCTTGGCGCCTTGCACGGCGAAAAAGTGGGCACTCTGGTCACAAGTTGATTCCTGGTTTTCGGTCCTGCGTTCCTCCTTCTCCTTTTGTGAGAGAGGGAGGAATGTTTTTTATTGCGTGATAGACTCTCAATTATTTGCATATCCTCTCATATTTTTGCCTTCCCATAGCCTAAATTCTTGTTTTAAGGTATCCTTATGCAGTAATTATTTTCAGGAGGATGATAGTGAGTACAGACGAAATTAGAGACCTTTTGAAAGACGCTGAAGCCAGAATGAACGGCGCAATCCAGGCCCTTGTGGATAACCTTGCCGGCATTCGCACGGGGCGCGCCAGCCCTGCCCTGGTCGAAAAATTGCCTGTCGAATACTATGGCGCCACAACACCTCTTCTGCAGCTGGCCTCCATCAGTGTCCCGGAGCCGCGTTCTTTGATGATCAAACCCTTTGATGCAGCTTCCATTAAGGATATCGAGAAGGCGATTCGCACCTCGGATTTGGGCTTGAATCCAAATTCTGACGGGAAGGTCATACACCTGAATCTGCCTCCCCTTAATGAAGAACGCCGACACGAATTGGTGAAACTCATGCACCACCGCCTCGAAGAAGCCCGCATCGCCGTCCGTAATATCCGTCGCGATCTGCATAACGACATTCGTGAATACGAAAAGGAAAAGCTGATCACAGAAGATGATCTCAAGCGCGGCGAGGAAGACCTGCAGAAATTGACCGATAAATTTGTGGAAGAAATTGCCAAACACGGCCTGCACAAAGAAAATGAAATCATGGAAGTTTAGGTATAAATTCTTTTTCGCCGCCATATAAATATTCGGCAGCGAAAAAGGGCGCAAAAACATGGCTGAATCCCTCTCCAACGCTCCTCTCGAAAAAATTCCCCAACACGTTGCCATGATCATGGACGGCAACGGACGTTGGGCGCTTCAACGCGGCTTACCGCGACTGGCTGGACATAAGGCAGGCACAGAAAATCTGCGCCGCGTCATCCGTTCGACGGTTGAATTTGGCGTGAAATACCTGACGATCTACGCATTTTCCACTGAAAACTGGGGACGTCCGCCTGAGGAAGTACAGGGGTTAATGCACATTCTTCAGGATGTCATTGATCGTGAACTGAATGATCTCAACAAGGAAGGCGTGCAGCTCCGTCACATTGGGCGGCTGGAAAGACTTGACCCACGCATCCAGAAAAAAGTCCTCAAAGCCATTGAACTTACCAAGAATAACGACCGCCTTATCTTAAGCGTCGCATTTAATTATGGCGGACGGGATGAGATTGTCTGTGCCATCCAAAAGATCATCAATGACGGCATTCCTGCGGATCAAATTACAGACGAATTGGTGAATAAATATTTATTCACTGTCGGCGTGCCCGACCCGGATCTCATCATTCGGACCTCGGGGGAATTGCGCGTGAGTAATTTCCTGATCTGGCAGGCTGCCTATTCCGAATGGTATATCACCCCAACCTTCTGGCCTGATTTTGACAAGGAAGAATATCGCCATGCGCTGGAGACCTTCGCCCAGCGCGACAGGCGTTTCGGAAAGGTATCTTCGGGGGAACTTCAGGAATCCAATGCGTAGACGAGTCATCACTTCCCTGGGACTTGCTGCAATAGGGTTGCCCGCCATAATATTTGGCGGCGTCTTTTATTATTTACTGATGGGCACATTTCTGATCGGCGCTGCCTGGGAATATGTTCATCTTTTTCGCACCGTGAAATTCGAACCGCAAGTCCATATCACCGTGGGCGGCGTGGCTTTGATTACCGTCATGCGTATGTTCCTTCCGGCCCATGCAGAATCCGCCCTTGCGGTAAGCATCCTTGTGGCAATGGCTTACCACCTTGTGAGCTACGAGCGCGGACGCGACCAGTCCGCGCTTGATTTTTGTATCACCCTGGGCGGCATTGTCTACATTGGCTGGATCGGATCGTATCTATTTGACCTGCGGAACCTCCCGCAAGGCGGCTGGTGGTTTACGCTGGTTATGTTTTGTGTCTGGCTCGGCGACTCGGGCGCCTATTCCATTGGCAGGGCGTACGGTCAACATAAAATGGCGCCGCGCTTAAGCCCAAGGAAAAGCTGGGAAGGATATGCCGCCAGCGTGTTCACCGGCACGATCTCCGGCGGGTTTTACGTCTATGTGTTTTCCACGTTTGGAAACCTGACGGGCGATATTACCATCTGGCAGGGAGCCATACTGGGTTTTCTCCTGGGGGCGCTGCCTCCCTTGGGTGACCTTGGCGAGAGCATGATCAAACGCCAGTCGGGCATTAAAGATTCAAGCGATATGATCCCCGGTCACGGCGGATTTTTTGACCGCGTCGATTCGTGGTTATGGGGCGCAGTGATCGGTTATTACTACCTCGTTTGGTTCATACTTTAAAATCTGGAGGCAAAATGGATGTCCTTGGTGCAACCCCGACTCGAAATCTCGCGTTGGAACTTGCCCGTGTCACCGAAGCCGGGGCGATGTTGGCGGGTCGTTTTATGGGACGCGGCGATAAAGAAGGGGCGGATCAGGCCGCAGTGAATGCGATGCGTTTAATCCTCAGCACGGTGGATATGAACGGAGTCATTGTCATCGGCGAAGGGGAGAAGGATAGGGCTCCGATGTTGTTCAACGGCGAGATCGTGGGCAACGGTTCGCAGCCGGACGTGGATGTTGCCGTGGACCCCATCGACGGGACCCGCCCTTTGGCATTCGGCCGTTCCAATTCGCTGGCGATGGTGGCGGTTGCCCCGCGAGGGACGATGTTCGACCCCGGACCTTTTGTTTACATGAACAAAATTGCAGTGGGGCCGGAATCCAAAGGCAAGATCAATATTGAAAAAAGCATCACCGAAAATTTGAAGGCCATTGCAAAAGCCAAGGGCAAGGCAATCGAAGATTTGACCACCATCGTACTTGACCGACCCCGCCACGATGACATGATCGCCGAGATCCGCAAGGCCGGCGCGCGCATCCGGCAGATCCCCGATGGCGACGTGGCGGCGGCCTTGATGACTGCCAGGCCTGATTCTGGCGTGGATGTTTTATTCGGCATCGGCGGTACGCCGGAGGGCGTGATCACGGCCTGCGCCTTGCGCGCCATGGGCGGTGAGATTCAGGGCAAGTTATATTCGCGTGATGAGGATGAATTGCGCCGTGGACGCGAGGCGGGCTTCGATTTCGACAAGGTGCTGACCATGAACGATCTTGTCTCGTCTGAAGATGTGTTCTTTGCCACCACAGGCATCACGGACGGTGAATTACTTCAGGGTGTGCGGTATTATGGCGATCACATCACAACCGATACCCTGGTGGTGCGCGGATTAACCGGCACAGTCCGCCAGATTTCCGCCATCCATACTACTAACAAGCTGGATAACCTGAGTTCCCTTCATTATTAGTTATTCATGGCTTGACATTCCCAGGGCTTATCCGTATAATGTCGGTCGCTTTCCTTGCTAGCTCAATTGGCAGAGCGAGCGGCTGTTAACCGCTAGGTTCTAGGTTCAAGTCCTAGGCAAGGAGCTAAAAAAGTCATCTATTTC
>CAZEGE010000142.1:0-6563 GCA_964511765.1 uncultured Anaerolinea sp. | reverse complement strand
GGACAAGCTGCAAGACGAACGACACGAGGCGGTTCTGGGTGCGCTGACACGCATTGAGAGCCGGTTTGATAGCTTGGATACCCGCACCCGCCACGTGGAGGCGCGCGTCTCTGTATTGGCGTGGGCCTACGGGGTCGGCGCGGCGATGTGTGGGGCCATCGCCGCGAAGCTGGGGTTTGGGCAGTAAATGGGCGAAGAGAACACGCTGGCGCAACTGGCACAACTCCTGAGCGGGGTATTGAAACCGCCCTCGCCTGCGCCGTCGTTTGTGAATCCGGCGTTCCGCGAGGAACGACCCCCGGATGCCTTGCAGTTGATGATGGAAGCCCTTAAAGGCGCGTTCGGCGTCGGGGGCCAGCAGCCCATCGGGTCGAACCTGGACCGCGCACAGGCGGGCGGGGAGATGCTGTCGATGGCGGGGGTGCCGATTGCGGCGGCGAAGAAGGGCATCCGGGCATTCCACGGCTCACCGCATGACTTCGACCAATTCAGCCTGAGCAAGATCGGGACGGGGGAAGGGGCGCAAGCCTACGGGCATGGGCTGTACTTCGCGGAGAATCCAGAAGTTGCTCACGGATACCGCACGAAATTGTCAGATTCAGCAATAGACACCGTCAAGGCGGATGTTTACGACATCGCGGGTGAGCGCATGTGGAAGCTGAAGGCTACTGGGCCAAACGGAACGGTGCCTGTGTCGAATCAGTATTTGAGAGACAGTGAACTAGAGCAGTGGCTGGGGCAACCTGCTGCCGAGAAGTTAATTAAGGGCGGTGACGGCACGTATAAAAACCTAAACATTCGTCCAGGCAAAACGTATGAAGTCAACATCAACGCCGATCCCGCCGACTTCCTTGATTGGGATGCGCCCCTGAGCCAGCAGCCGAAGATTTTGGGCAAGCTCTCGGCCGAAGACAAGTCGCGGCGATACATGGAACTTCAGGACGCCCTCGAACAGATACAGAAGTCGGGCAAGCTAGATACGCCCGAGTGGAACGCGGCGGTTGCTGAAAGTCGGCAGTTGCGCGAGTCGGCGGGTGGTATTGCGCCGACGATGCCGGGTAGCGAGGCCTATCGGAACTTGACGAATAGTCAGTTCATGAGGCCGATTGAGCGGCACCCCAATAACGTCGGAGCCTTACAGGAACGTGCTACCGACGCATTGAAAGCTAAGGGCATCCCCGGCATCAAGTATCTCGACGGCGCGTCACGCGGCAAGGAGGAAGGCTCCCGGAACTACGTGGTCTTTGACGAGAAGTTGATCGAAATCGTCAAGAAGTATGGCATCGCGGCGGCGGTGTCGGCGGGCCTGTTGAGCGAATCGCAGGCGCGGCAGATGCAGGAACAGGGCTACCACTAGCTTTCTCTGTGACAGTCGTGACCGATAGCCTCTAGCCTCTCTCCATGGACGCCGAGCAGCGGCACGCGCTTGTCAACTCCGTGGCCCAGCATGAGGGGCTCCGCCTGAAGGTCTACCGTGACACCGTGGGAAAGTCCACCGTGGGATACGGACGGAACCTGGACGATAAGGGCCTCAGTAAGCGGGAAGCCGCGTATCTGCTGTCGAACGACCTGGACGAGTCGGAAGCGGACTGCCGCCGCGCCTTCGCGCCGTGGTTTGACACGCTCACCCCGGCGCGGCAGAACGTGTTGATCGAGATGTGTTTCAACTTAGGCTTGAAGCGGTTGAGCGGATTCGGGCAGACCCTGAAGGCGGCACGGGAGCACCGGCCAGAGGATGTGGCGCGGCACATGCTCCACAGTGTGTGGGCACGCCAGGTGGGCCAGCGAGCCGTGACGCTGGCTGAACGGTATCGGGTTGGATGAGGTGAACTAATTGGGTGTCCCGCATAACTTCGGTGTCGTACAGACGGTCTATGCCACGGGCCTCTATGACCTCACCACTCACGCGGGCCAGGCGGCGTTCGTGGATGCGGTCGTAGTCGCGCTCCACGCCCATGATCCCCGTTGGGGTCATCTCCGTAAGCAGCCCGCCCAGACCAACATCCACGGCCACGCGGAGGACTCGGCGCTTTATCTGAGCGACACGCCGGGGCAGTCGTGGGCGGTGGACTTCATTATTGATGCGGGTGACCCGGCCGCTCGCCCTGGATGGCAGCCCGACCCGGCCCCGTATTACTCGCGGTCGGACTGGTTCAGCCCCGTCGATCACGATGTCCAGCCGCCCGTGCCGCCATCACCCGCGCTCCCACCGTACCCGGGCGACGTGGTCTTTGATGAAATTGGCGTGGCTCTGTTCGCTGATTACGCCTTGGCGGGACAGCCGCCGAATCCACAGATGGGGCGCTGGTTCGGGCGGACGGTGTACGACTATCTCGCCGGAATGCCGCTGGATGCGAGTGTCACCAAGCACCGGGGAGAATGGCGCTCGGTGCTCGGGTTGCCCCCGCTGTCATGAGACAGAATCGATTTCTCGGCGATCTCCTGGTGAAGTATCTCGACGGCACCCGCTGGGAGATCGTGGAGGGGTTCCGGTACCACCTCGGCTCACCGGACGGCCGCGAGTTCATCGCGATCCCACGCGGCTTCGTGACCGACTTTGCCAGTATGCCGCTCGGCATCCTGTTCCGCTCTCCGGGTGGGAAGTGGGATAAGCCGGCCGTCGTCCACGATGCCCTGTACCGGCTCGGCTACCTGTGCGTGTCGGACGGCACGATCCGCCAGGTCGAACGCGACGAAGCGGATCGGATCTTCTTGGAAGCCATGCAGGTTGCCGGGGTGAGCTGGTGGGCGCGGCGGATTATCTACGTGGGGGTCCGTGTCGGCGGGCGCGGGGCGTGGAACCGTCATCGAAAGGATCACGATGAGTCCGTGGTGGAAACGGCTGGCTAAGTGGGCGGCCCAACAGGCCGTGGCGTGGGGTCTCAGGAAGGTTCAGGAGAAGGTGTCCCCGCCTGCCCCTCCTGTGACACGACACAAGCCCCGGAAGCGGTAGAGCCCTACCGCTACGTCTGCCCGTGCTGTAGTCGGACGTTTACGGCGATCAGTGGGTAGCGCTTCATGGGGTGTCGTTGGCGTCCTGTGTCGTAGATGGCAATTTGTCGGCCAAATAGGTGCCGTAGCGCGTGAACACGAGAGTCTATTACACCCTGACGGCACGGCGCATGTCAAGAGCCTTGACGGCAGAGCGTGGGTGGGTATATGCTGCCGCCCATGGAACTCACGAAAGCGGAGCGGCGCGTACTGATGTCTGCGCTGGGGCGCATCGGCGGGAAGGCCCGCGCGAAGGTGCTCACCCCTGCGCGGCGGCGGGCAATTGCCCTCAAAGCCTCGAAAGCGGCCCGAAAAGCCCGACGCAAGAAAATCCTTGACGGTAAGGACGTAGCGGCGTAGAGTGCTCGGCATGGAGGCATCCATGAGCGCAGCGGTTAGGCCGTCCACGGCGGGCGCGTGGTGGTGTGATGCCTCACGCGAGCACTTCACGGCCGCGTGCATCGAGTATTTCGGCGTGGGCTTCGCGTCGGATCAGAGCATCGTGCGCTCGCTGAACGTGCCCGTCACGTCGCAGCGGAAGGGGGTACAGACCCCGAACTATACCGAGGACTGGCACGGCAACGGGGGCCACAAGGGCGCGCGCACTCGGCACGCGCAGCGGCGCATCGCGCGCGGCAAGGCGCTGCTGTAATCACCTAAAACGAAGGGCCACGCGGAAACGTGGCCCCCAGAAAGGACAAAGCGAATGGCTGAGAAGACAGTACCACAGATCGACACGGCGCTCAACCGGCTGGCGCTGATCGTCTCGACCGACTGGATCGTGCCGGACGTGAGCCCCGAGGTGGATGACCGCTGGCGGCAGGCGTTCGTGGCGTCGCGGGTGGCGGATGTGCTGGCGCAGCTCTGCACGGATCGCCGGATCATGGCGCTCGACGGGGCGGAGCGGGCGTGGTTGCGGGGGCAGGTCGAGCAATTAGTGGAGGATGCGCTGGCGATGTTCACCACGGTTCCGCCGCCGCCGCTGGTGCCGGGGTCATCCGTGATGGCGCAGTTCTACGCCGATGTCAACGAGGCGCGGCGATAGTCATGGCACCTACGCTGGTGCACACAAGAGGGAGTGCCCGACCATGAAACAGAGTGACGTGTTCCCAAGCAATTTCCTGAAGTCGGCTGACCTGAACGGGAAGGCCGTGCGCGTGACCATCGCCAGTTGCGACATGGAAGACCTCGGCGACGGCCAAAAGCCTGTGCTGCGATTTGCCGGCAAGGACAAGGGCATGGTGGTCAACAAGACCAATTGGGGCATCTTGGAGGCGGCAACCGGGCAGCCCGACTCTGACGATTGGGCCGGCTATTCCATCGTCATCTACGCCACCAAGGTGAGCTACCAGGGCAAGATGGTCGATGGCCTGCGCGTCGATGATCGCCCCGGCGCGGTGAAGGCTCCCGCGAAGCCGGCGCGGAAGCCAGCGCCGCCGGCGGACGAGTTCACGGACGTGGATGACAACACGCCGGTGATTGACGACGATTCGATCCCGTTCTGAGCGGTCATGGACCATCCGCTCACCTTCGACCCGCTCACGCATACCTATCGCTGTGATGGGCGCGAGCTATTGTCGGTGACCACGATCCTCCGGCTCGCAGGCATGGTGAATGACACGTACTTCACCCCGGAGATAGCGGAGCGTGGAACAGCGGTGCATGACGCCATCGCCCAGATCGCCGAGGGACACGATGACCGAGAAGCTGATGATCCCGTCTGCGCGCCGTATCTGGATGCGTGCCGGGCGTTCATCCGAGACACCCAGGTGACGCTGGAAGTCTGGGAGCGCCCCGTCTGTGATAATGGGCGCACTTACGCGGGGACGCTCGATGCCATCGTGTCGTGGCCCGACAAGCACCTCACACTGATCGACTGGAAGACGGGCGGGTTTCCGCCTTCGACTGGCCCACAAACCGCCGCGTATCTACGGTGTGTCCGTGCCTGGTATCCAGGTCTTCGCGTGGGGCGTGCTGGCGTGCATCTCCGAGCGGACGGCACCTATCGGTATCGAGAGTTCACCAATCTCGTCCGCGATGAAGCGGATTTTCTTGCGGCCCTCCGTGTGGCCCACTTTCGACGGGAGCACCATCTTGATCAGCCCATTTGTCTCGACGCCTGAGATTACCGACGTGACCCCCTATGTGTCACCCGTGGGGGTGCTGGTGATTATCTCCTCAGATGACTACACCCGCGTGGCGGAACATCTCTTGACGATTACGGCGTTCCGCCGGCAGGTGCAGGCGTTTTTCAAGCCGCTCAAGGATGCGGCTCACGCAGCCCATAAAGGACTGTGCGACCGGGAAAAGGAAACGCTCGCGCCGGCTGACGCGGATGAACAACGCATCAAGCGGGCGCTGGTGGAGTACACCACGGCGCAGGATCGGATTCGACACGCCGAAGAAGCGCGGCTCATGGTCGAGCAACGACAGGCGGAGGAAGCGCGCCGCCTCGATGAAGCGGCGGCGCTCGAACGCGAATTCAAGGCCACCGGTGACGTGGCGCTACAGGAGCAAGCCGAGGCCATCCTGGATGCGCCCATGCCAGTGATGTCCGTGCAGGCTCCCACGCCGGCCGCACCGAAGGTGGAGGGCATCAGCTATCGGGAGACCTACCGGGCGCAGGTGTCGGACCTGATGACGCTGGTGAAAGCCGTGGCGGCCGGCCAGCAGCCGATCACGCTGCTGGTAGCCAACCAGTCCGCGCTCGACGGCATGGCGCGGGCGCTCAAGGGCGCGCTGGCGATCCCCGGTGTGCAGCTCGTGGTGGACAAGACGCCCGTGACGAGGACGCGGTAAGCCATGCTGGCCCATCACAAGCTGGCGTCGATCAAGGGATGGGAGGCCGCGTCATGAGCCTCGACGCCCACCGTCATCTCGCCAGCGACCGGGAGACTACCGGCCCCGCCCCGCGCTGTGGCTGCACGGCGACGGCAGTTGGGGATGACTGTGCGCCGTGTGCTCAGTGCCACCGGATTATTCACCAGGACGAGGACGCCCACGGATGGGGCTGGCCCAGCGGAGACAAGCACGGCAAGTGGCGGTACTCGTTCCTTTGCGATGAGTGTTATGACGCAGCCGTTCTAACGAGGTGAAGCGATGATTCGCGCGTGGCATTTTGTCGGCAAGACATTGCGGGACGGTCGGCGAGTGCCCAAGGATGGCGCGTGGCTGACGCACACGGGGCCGCTGGCGCTGTGCACGCGTGGCCTCCACGCGAGCCGCCATCCCTTCGACGCGCTGCAATACGCGCCTGGCCCGACGCTGTGTCTCGTCGAGTGCGATGGGGAGATCGTCGAGTCGGACGACAAGTTAGTGTGCTCGCGTCGGCGCATCGTGCAGCGGATGGACGCCACCGCGATGTTGCGGTACTTCACCCGGATGCGGGCGCTGTCGGTGATCCATTTGTGGGAGGCTAATCCGCCCGAAGTGGTGCTGGATTACCTAATGACCGGAGACGAATCACTGAGGGCTGCGGCGTGGAATGAGGCGAGGGATGAGGCGTGGAATGAGGAGAGGGATGCGGAGAGGGATGAGGAGTGGTATGAGGGGAGGGATGATTAGTCGGATGC
>CAZEGE010000141.1:0-6720 GCA_964511765.1 uncultured Anaerolinea sp. | reverse complement strand
ATATCGGCGGGGATCAGCGCGAACACATACGGCGCGGGATAATACAGATCCTTGATGATATCTTTCAGAACTTTATCGTCAATCTCCAGCCCCGTCGTAAACGCATCCGCCCGCCCGCGACCTTTTTCATCCTTCGCTCTGCGCGCTGCGGGGAAATGGAACAAGCCAGAGTTATAGCGTCTATCCGCGCGTTCAAATAATTTCTTTAATCCAGCATACACCCGCCCTTCCTCCCCCAAATCCGCACTTGATTTGGGGGAGGTGTCGCGCAGCGACGGAGGGGGTGGGTTTGCAATTCCCTGCAATTGATATTCGGATTCATACCCGCGATCTTCGCAAATACGCAGGAAGATCATTCGGTCAATCGTCATCTGGACGGCGTAATTCAAATCCGCTTCGCTCTGGATTTTTTCCTTGTTTCTCAGCGCGATATTTTTCGCCAACGCCTCACGCCAGCCTTCGATCTCCGCCAGAAACGCCGAGTCCACTTCGGCGGTGCCTTTCTTCTTCGCCACGCTTTTCGCAAACTTATCGAATCCGCCCGTCATCACCGCCTCATGCGAAAAAATGGATACGATCTCATCCCATCTTTCGATGTAATCGGTGTAGCTCAGCAGCATCACACGCCCCGTCTTGACCGAGTCACTGACCTTCGGCTTGCTGCGGCATTCATAAACGGCAAATTCTTCAAAGTCCGTTAAAATCCCCAACGGCAGTTTCGCCGACCAGACATAGCGCTTTAATTGAAAGGCAACTTCGGGGTTTGTTTCTATTTTGACGGAGGGCTTTTTCGCCTCCACAAAAAACTTGCGCTCTTTCCCAATTTTGAACGCATAATCGGGCGCTTTCTTCATGCCCTCGATTTCCAGTGAATCCTCGTGAATGACGTGCTTGTTCTCCTCGGAATATCCGAGTTTATTGAACACGTCCCAGCCCAAGGCCTCGAAGAACGGGTCTAAAAATTCCCGCCGCAATTGCGTCTCGTTATACTTCCCCGCGCGATACGCGTCGCGGTGCTGTTCAAATCGTTCCACAAGTTGTCGAATGGATTCAGAAGCAGGCATGGGTTTGTCCCCTTTGGGGAATGGGATGATTGAATTATAGCCGATGAAAACAAAAGACTCTAAAGGCTCCCGATGGGGAAATCCTTTAGAGTCTATCTTCAAAATTGATCACTGATTACTGCTCTTACGCCGTCTCCAAATATCGTTCGATCTCAAAATCCGTCACACTTAAGCGGAATTCATCCCACTCTTCCCACTTGGCGCGCAGATAAGCCTCGAACAAGTAAGCGCCAAGCGCGGACTTCAATACTTCGTTCTTTTCGAGTTCGCTCAAAGATTCAGCCAGAGAACCAGGCAGTTCGGTCACACCCAATTTGGTGCGTTCTTCCTTGTTGAGGTGATACAGGTTGATGTTATTCAATGGCTTGGGCGCGGCGAGGTTCCTGTCAATGCCATCGAGGGCGGCGGCCAGCATCGCAGTAAACGCCAGATACGGATTCGAGGAAGGATCGGGGAAGCGCAACTCAGCGCGCACCGCCTTATCGCGCCCCTCGGTATAGCGGGGAATGCGGATCAACGCCGAGCGGTTCTGTTGCGCCCAGCCAATATAAACAGGCGCTTCATAACCGGGCACCAGGCGTTTGTAGGAATTCACAGTCGGAGCCACCACGCCGGCCAGCGCGCGGGCATGTTCCAACTGACCTGCGATGAATGAATATGCCAGGGGTGAAAGGTGGGCGGCATCCTTGGCATCGAAGAACAGGTTCCTGCCGGTCTTGATCTCGAAGAGCGATTGATGGCAGTGCATCCCGGAGCCATTAATGCCTTGGACAGGTTTGGGCATGAAAGAAGCGACCAGTCCATTCTGCGCGGCAATCGCCTTGACGGTGTACTTCAAGGTCAACACATTATCCGCGGCTTTGAGGGCATCCGCAAATCGAAAGTCAATTTCGTGCTGGCCCAACGCAACTTCGTGGTGGCCCACTTCCACATCCAGGCCCATTGCATCAAGCGCTTCAATTAACGCAGTGCGCACGACAACGGCTTCATCGAAGGAGGAGAAATCAAAATAACCGCCTGTGTCGTGGGGGACAGGGTGAACGCCGTGACCGTTCTCGCCTTTGAATAGGAAGAACTCGGGTTCCGGGCCAATGTTGAGTGTCCAGCCGCGGTCGGCAATTTTCTTGAGAATGCGCTTCAACGCCCCGCGCGGATCGCCATCGAAGGGTTCGCCGCCGGGCGTGTAAATATCGCAGAATACACGCGCACGCCGCGACTCGGCGGACGACCAGGGCAGCACCGCATAGGTATCGGGGTCGATTTTCAGGCGCATATCGCTTTCCTGAATGCGCGCAAACCCTTCCACTGAGGAACCATCGAACCATGCGCCGTCTTCCAGCACATCTTCGAGATGGCGGATCGGCATGTCCACGCTTTTCACCGCGCCCATCACATCCGTGAATTGCAGCGAGATGAACTTGACATTATCTTCCTTGACTTTTTTGATTATATCTTTTCCGTCCATTTTCCATTTCTCCTTTTTGATTTATCTCTGGAGGTTTTCTCCAATTAGTGAACGATGATTGACGACCTGCGAACATTTTCTGCCTACGATACGCTTTCAACGACCTCCTTCGTTTCACGCTTCGCGCGGACTTTTGGCCTGTTACTGTTAATGAATATGACCGACCCGATGATGATGGCTGTCGCCAGCCAAATATTAGGTCCCAACTTTTCCGCCGCAAGCCAGCTCCCGAGCACTACCGCCACGACCGGGTTGACATACGCATACGTTGCCACGAGCGAGATTGGCGCGTTTTGCAGCAACCAGCCATACGATACAAATCCGACCAGCGAACCAACGAGAATCAGATATGTCAACCCAAGCATGGATTTGGTGGAAACTTCCATCACATTAAATCCATGAAACTCACGGGTGATGAATGCAACCATGAACAAGCCGATACTACCGGTCAACATCTGCGCGCCGGTCGTCACCAGTGTTGACCTTGGCAGGTCTGCCGTCTTGGCGTAGACCGAACCGCTTGACCAGGTTATACAAGCGATGAGTAATGCGCCCAATCCCAATGGATTTAATGGATGATCGCTGCCTGAAATATTTGAGGGTCCGACCAGGATGATGATCCCTGCAAATCCGATCAGCAACCCGATGATTGCGCGCAAGTTTGGTTTGACTCCATGGGGTCGGAGCGCTTCAGCGATCACCAGGAACATGGGCATGCTTCCAATAATGATCGCGGCAACTCCCGAAGGGATGGTCTGTTCCGCCCAGCCAAGCATTCCATTGCCGCCGAGTAAAAGCAGGTTGCCGATGATGGCTGTTGAAATCCATTGTTTCCTCGTGGGCATGGCGGCGCCGGCCGCGCGCTGCCAAACCATCAGGATTATCCCGGATATCAGGAACCGTATTCCCGCTTGTAAAAATGGCGGAATGGTTTCAATGGCAAACTTGATTCCCAAATAAGTCGAACCCCAGACGATATACAAAGCCAGTAAAGCAATTAAAACTTTTGTTTTCATTTTTTCCTTTGTATAAATCACGCTCTAAGTATGACCTGCACCAAGTTCTCTCGCCAATATGACTTTCTTTCGGGCTGAGCCGTAAAAATAATTTCCAAACTCGCCGCTCTTGCGTATCACACGGTGGCACGGGATCAAGTAGGCGATTGGATTATGTCCAACGGCTGTGCCGACGGCGCGTAATGCGTTCGGGTTGCCAATCTGTGCAGCGATGTGCTCGTAAGTGGTCACTGCGCCGGTTGGAATGGTGAGCAATGCTTCCCAGACTTTGATCTGGAAATTCGTCCCGCGCAGGTGAAGCTTAAGGGGTTGTTGAGGCTGGCCGGGCGGCGTGTTTTGCGGATCGAGACCAGAAAAGATGCGGGTGACGAGTGGGGCAGTGGCTTTGTAATCTTCGATCATCTTCGCCGCCTTCCAGACTGAGACCAGGTCATCGATCGCGTTGCCTTCGCTGGTTTGCACAAATCCCAAATGGCAGATGCCGCGCTCGGTTGCGGCGATCAGACACTTGCCAAAGGGCGAGGGATGGATCCCATACCGGATGCTGAGACCTGTGCCACCGGTTTTGTATTCACCCGGCGTCACTGCTTCAGTGGTGACGAAGAGCTCGTGCAGGCGTCCCAGGCTTGAAAGCCCGACCTGATGCGTGGTTTCCAGCAGGTTTTCAGACTTGTCGAGTAATTCCTTGGCGTGTTCCTTCGTTAGAAATTGCATGAAGCGCTTGGGGCTGATGCCTGTCCAGTGGGTGAATAGGCGTTGAAAGTGATATTCGCTCAAACCGATGGCGGAGGCGATTTCCTCCAATTCGGGTTGGCGCTGCACATTGGCTTCGATGTACTGAATGGCTTGCTCGATCAATTGATAATGTTGTGAAGGTTCAATATTATTTTTCATATCAATCTCCTTTATGGCGCTGGAGATTGTATGCGACGGCTTGTGTGGGTACGACCCGTTTCTTGCTCATTTTTTTCTTCAACTCAAAACTTGATAAGTCCCGGAAGATATACTTGTGGCAGGTGTTTTGGCTGTAGGACCTGTCGGGTTTGCTTATGAAAAAACAGGTATGCCTGGGCACACCTGTTTTAATACATGCCGGTATTAAAAAGAAACGCCCTTCCAATCATTGCAGGCAATTGATCCATACAATAAATCAATCTGCCTGTTCACTGCGTCCACCTTGTCCCACTCGTCGCCGTGTGGTTTTCGGTGGTGAGCAATAGAGTTTTTTTAAACTCCTTTGCGCAGATCCGCTTTCTTTGGAAGGGAGAAGGGAGCCAGTGATCTGGCTCCAGAGGCATCCGCTGATCTATCCGATTTTCTCGACCTCACTCCAACCCTCTCCTGAAAGGAGAGAGTGAAGGAGGGCAATTAGCGTCCCGTTCGCACGGGAGAACCTCCACCTCGTGATCTTGTTTGGTGGTTGAGTAGCGCGAAGCGCATCTCGAAACCACAAGACCCAGCCGCTTGTATCTCCGTTATTCAATTGTGATCCCGACTAAGCAATCGCCGCGATTTTACTCGCAGGCTACGAGTTCGTCAAGTGCAAAAAAGACCCCGCTTATGCCGTGTACCGCCAGGTTTTGAACCTGCTTGCGCAGGTGGTCTCGTATTGGGAAACGCCGCCTTGGCTCGGGCCTATCGCGTTATTTCTTCAAAATAAGAGACCGTTGTAAAGATGTTGGCTCAAAACGTGAGGGCGATATCACGCGCACAGCAGGGCTATGAATCTTATACCATATTCCAACAGGCAGGCATAGATATATATTAAATATTGAAAATACTATCTCTTAATAAAGCAATTGATTTTCTGAAAGTTATGTGTTACATATTAAAGAGGTGTGCCCCAACTGATCACATGCAGGTAATTGCAGGTGAAAGCCCTGGCATTGATGTTTTCCAGATCGGGATGCAGGCCTCGACTGGCCCGGGATGCGGGTAAAGGGTTTTGATCATTCCGTAATTATTTAGACCTAAAAGGCTTTCCCTCTTCGAGGACTTCGCAAAGCCTTTTGGGTCTTTATATTTAAGGATAGACACGCTTGATCGTGCGCGGGAAGGCAATCGCCTCGCGGACGTGTTCGATGCCGCAGATCCATGAGGTGACTCGTTCCGTGCCCATGCCGAAGCCTGAGTGGGGGACTGAGCCATATTTGCGTAATTCCAAATACCATTTGAAGGCCTCCTCGGGTAATTTTTCCTTGCGGATGCGCGCCAACAGTGCATCGTGGTCGCTTATGCGCTCGGAGCCGCCGCAGATTTCGCCGTAGCCTTCGGGCGCGAGCAAGTCCACCGACTTGCAGACTTCGGGGCGGCCAGGCCACGGTTCCATATAAAAGGCTTTGACAGCGGAAGGATAACCGTACACAAATACGGGTTTGTCAAATTGACCGGTGATGGCGGTTTCGTGCGGCGCGCCAAAATCCATGCCCCATTCGAAGGCCAGCAATTCCTTCTTTTCGGAGTCTGTTTCTTTCTCGCGTAATTCCTCGATCATCTTCGCCGCCTCATCGTAGGAAATGCGCGGGAAGGGAGCGGCGATCTTTTCCAGGTTGGAAATGTCACGCCCGAGGGATTTCAACTCAGGCAAGTGGTCACGCAGGACGCGCTGGATGATATGCGTCAGCATCTGCTCTTCGACTTCCATCAAGCCATCCAAATCGCAGAAAGCGATCTCGGGTTCGAGCATCCAGAACTCGGTCAGGTGGCGGCGCGTTTTTGATTTTTCTGCGCGGAAGGTTGGACCGAAGCAATAGACTTTTCCGAACGCAAAAATATTCGCCTCGTTATACAGTTGGCCTGTTTGCGCGAGATAGGCTTTGCCCTCGTCGAAATACTCTGTTTCAAAGAGAGTGGTTGTGCCTTCGGCGGCGGCAGGCGTGAGGATGGGCGTATCCATCGCGATGAAGCCGTTGTTATCAAGCCATTCGCGGGTGGCTGCCATAACCGTGGCGCGGACGCGCAGGATGGCCCACTGGCTTTGCATGCGAATCCACAGGTGACGGTTATCGAGCGCGAAGTCGGGACCGTGATCTTTGAGCGACATGGGATAGTCCAGGCCCGCTTCCTGCACGATCTCAATCTGCTTCACGCCAATTTCGTATCCGCCGGGGATGCCGGGCGCGCGTTTATCCTCGCGCACAGGTCCCGTGATGATGACAGACGACTCTTGCGGCAG
>CAZEGE010000140.1:0-6833 GCA_964511765.1 uncultured Anaerolinea sp. | reverse complement strand
GCGGTGACATAGGTGATTTCTTCCTTCTTCGCCAGCACCGAACCGGCGGCGGCGATGGCAGCTGAGACGCCGCAGATCGAGACAGCAGTGGACATGACCGCGCGCAGGGTATCCGGCAGGCCAAACTTGCCGCCCAACCACCAACTGAACATATACACTGAGGCAACCATGATGACGCCCTGAATGATGGCGCCCGTTGCGGCGGTGACGATCACCTTGAAGCTGATACCGGCACCAAGCAGGACCAGGCCGATCTTCAGGAACAATTCGGTGCGGAAGCCCGACTTGGAATATTCAAATACTTTGACCGCCTTCAAGACGTAATTGGCGAGCAAACCCACCAGAGCCGCCCAAATCGGGAACTCCAAAACCTTTCCCGGAATACCAAACCCTATATCCTTGACGTCATAGACCTGAATCTTGAGCCAGCGCGCCAGGAATGCCAACACAACGACGATGGCCAGGCCAACTAGAAAATTGACTATGCCAGGACTGGCTTTTTGTTCTTGTTTAATCACTGAAGTAGTCATCTCAATTTCTCCTCTTGTCCTAGAATTTAATCCAATCGGGCCTGACAACATTGACCACTGCCAGGATCAGCAATACAAACGCGATGAGTGTAGCAAGCCAATCTTCATTAATCTTGATGTTCATTGTTTTCTCTCCTTAACTATGCATTTGATGGGGCATTCTGTGGACTAATTGACGTATCAGGAAGATCCATTGCAGCCCACGAACAGTGGATTTTTGGATTTAGTGTGATCCTGATCTGATCAAATCTGGTCTCCTTTCATTGGGAATGGTTTGTCGCAAAGCGACTAAAAGAGTTCTTTAAATAAATTGACTGTCATCATCCATGACAGTCAATCCTGCTTCATTATAGGAAGTTTATAAAGATATATTTCTAAGACTTGTTTTAAGCAGTCTAAGAAAAGTCTTAAGTGAATTTGTAGTATTATTTGTTTGCTTTTTCCACCCTGCTTGACTGATACTGCCTGTAAAATTCAATTCCAAGCAAAACGAACCCGAACAGGCCTACAACCATGGCGGCTGATTGTGCCCACAAATGTAACCAGGCCAATATGATCAAGTCCGCGCACATCAGTAATCCCCAGCCAGCCGCCAGCATCCAGTGTTTTTGCACGACATTGGAAATAGTAAAGCTAAGCAGGAAAAACAGGATGCCCACCGTTATATGCATCTGTGGCTCGTCAAAAATGGCAATATCCAGCGCCCAGGCACCTATTAATAAAATGCCAATAACCAGCGGTACCAGTGTGAGCGTCAGGAGCAAATTCCTTCCGGGTGTGGACCTTTGCCGGGAAGTGACCTGCTTATTTTTTGAAGTGGATTTTTTTGCCATTGCCTGCTCCCATCATACTGCCGCAAATTACGTATCACATGTTTGATTGCCCGCAAAGTATAATCCAAAAAGAAAGTCTGGCAATGTAATGAAAATCACATTAAGCAATTTACCAGCCATGCGAAGTTTGTTATTACAAAGTGACGTACGCCAATTCTGCGTCTCATCTTCCACAGCCGCGCCTCTACTGCTGATTAGTGAACCATGAAACTGATTTTCGTAACTCGTCCCTCCGCCCTTGCCCGCTGGCAAACCCAATGGGTGATCCAGGCCTTACAAAACATTCATCCCGATCTGGTGTGCGAAGAAAAGATCATCACAACGCAAGGCGACAAAATTCTTGACAAGCCTTTGCCCGAAATCGGCGGCAAAGGACTCTTTACCCAGGAACTCGAATCAGAATTGTTGAGCGGCACTGTCCATTGCGCGGTTCATTCATTGAAAGATCTGCCTGTTGAAAACCCTGCCGGATTAACCATCGGATGTATTCCCGTCCGCGCAGAAGTGCGGGATGCGTTGATCTCGGCAAATGGATATACCATCGCCTCGCTCCCAAACGGCGCTTCTGTCGGGACCTCGAGCCTGCGCCGCATTGCCCAAATCCTTTCCCTACGCCCAGACATTCAGCCCCAATCCCTGCGCGGCAACATGGACACCCGTTTGCGAAAAGCATTGGACGGTCAATATGACGCGATCATCATCGCCGGCGCGGGACTCACCCGCCTTGGTTTGGATAATCATGTGACGGAATGGCTTTCTTTAGACGTGATGCTCCCCGCACCTGGGCAGGGTGCATTAGCCATCCAATGCCGCGCGGACGATCAAACCACCCTCAGCCTGCTTGCCAAACTTGAAGATGACCCCAGCCGCAAGTGTGTTACTGCCGAACGCGCCTTCCTCAGCGGACTTGGCGGCGGATGTTCAGTGCCTGTGGCCGCGTACGCGGTGATCAATGATCAGTCATCAGTGATCAGTCTGACGGGGTTGGTGATCTCCCTGGATGGAAAACAAACCGTCAAAGTTACTGGTCAAGGCACAGACGCTCTTGAATTGGGAAAAAGACTTGCAAATGAAGCCATTCAACAAGGCGCAAGCGAAATCCTGAAACTGATCACTGTTCGTTGATTATTTCTCACTATGAAAGTCCTCATCACCCGTCCCCGCGCCCAATCTGAATCTTTCGGCAAAACCCTGCAGTCCGCTGGCTTTGAGCCGATCTATTTTCCTGTGATCGAGATACGACCCATCGAACACAATGCCGAACTCGATGACGCCATAAGAAATTTGGCGAAATATGACTGGGTTGTGTTTACATCGGCCAATGCGGTGGATGTTTGTTCCCTTCTCCTTTTAGGAGAGAGGCCAGGGGTGAGGTTTGCCGCCATCGGGCCCAAAACCGCGGATGCTTTACGCAAACACAATATCGAACCTGATTTTGTTCCCAAAGAATATGTTGCCGAAGCCATCTTGCCCGGGCTGGGTGATTTGCACGAAAAACGGGTTCTTCTTCCCCGAGCAGAAATCGCGCGGCCGGCATTACCTGAAGCAGTTTTGAAGGCAGGCGGAATCGCGCATGAGATCGTGGTGTATCAAACTCTTCCCACAGAAGTTGACATGGAAGGACTCGACGCCTTGAAATCTGGCGTGGATGTTGTTACTTTCACCAGTGCTTCGACAGTACAAAATTTTGTTGCCGCTGCCCGGCAAAACGGACTTGACCCGTCGAACCTGCCGAACAATCCATTATTTGCCTGCATTGGCCCGATTACGGAACAAGCCGCCAGAGAAGAAGGATTGACCAACCTTGTTGTCGCAAAAGAGTACACAACCGAAGGTTTGATTCGAATTATAAGTAATTTGGAGAAACTATGACTTTACTTGATCTTGAAAATCGTCGCTCGTCACCCGCTAATCGTAAATCAGTTCGTCCGCGCAGACTGCGTGCCACACCTGCCATCCGTGCGATGGTGCGTGAGACCGAACTCAACACGCGCGATTTTATTTATCCGCTGTTCGTGCGGCATGGCGAAGGTCGAAGCGAGATCCGCTCGATGCCGGGCGTGTATCAACTATCAGTGGCGGAAACTGTCCGTGAAGCGGAAACAGCCGCAAGGTCGGGTGTGAACGCTGTTATCTTGTTTGGGATTCCCAAAGAGAAGGACCCGATCGGGCTTGAAAACTTTTCGGAAGATGGAATTGTCCAGCAGGCGATTCGCGCGATCAAAAAAGAAATCCCCGAGATGGTGGTGGTGACGGATGTGTGTTTGTGCGAATACACCGATCATGGACATTGCGGCATTTTGAATACAGGTGAACATTATCAAGCGAGCCTGCCTGAAGATTATGTGTTGAACGACCCGACCCTGGATGTGCTGGCGAAGGTTGCGGTCTCACATGCTGAGTGTGGCGCGGACATTGTCGCGCCGAGCGGTATGATGGATGGTATGGTTTCAGCAATTCGTGAAGGTTTGGATTTTGCGCGTTATGAAAATCTTCCGATCTTATCTTATGCAGTGAAATACGCTTCGTCGTTTTATGGACCGTTCCGTGCTGCAGCAGAAGGCGCGCCGAAATTCGGCGATCGAAGATCACATCAGATGGATCCCGCCAATGTGCGCGAGGCGCTGCGTGAAGCGGCGCTGGATGTGGAAGAAGGCGCGGACATGTTAATGGTGAAGCCTGCGCTGGCGTATCTGGATGTGATCCGTGTGGTGAAGGATGCTTTCCCCGAATTGCCGATGGCGGCATACAATGTCAGTGGGGAGTATGCTATGATCAAAGCCGCCGCCGCGAATGGCTGGTTGGATGAAGCGAAAGTCACGCTCGAAACGTTGACCTCGATCAAGCGCGCGGGCGCGGATGTGATCATTACCTATCACGCTGTGGATGCGGCGAAGTGGTTGAAATAACCCTGAACGTCGAATATCTTCCGTTTTGCGAATTCCCAAACAAAACAGGTAATATACAAATCGGCGATTGAATGTGTTCTCCATTCGTCGCTTAAGGCGGTTGGCCGGCGGCCCTGCAGCGAAATTATTGGAGGCAATATGGACATCAACAAATCGACCAGGCTATTTGCCGAGGCCCAAACCTTATTCCCTGGCGGTGTGAATTCTCCTGTGCGAGCCTTCCGCGCTGTGGGCGGAAAGCCGCTCTTCATTGAGCGCGGCGAGGGTCCTTATCTTTATGATGTAGATGGCAACCGCTATATTGATTACGTTTTATCATGGGGACCGCTGATAACGGGACATGCGAATCCAAAAGTTGTAGAAGCTATTCAACGAGCGGCGTTAAAAGGAACATCCTTTGGCGCACCCAGCCCGCTTGAAATCGAACTCGCCAAAAGCGTGATGAGTTTCATGCCAAACATTGAAATGATCCGTTTCGTCAATTCAGGGACGGAGGCAACCATGTCTGCATTGCGGCTGGCACGCGCTTACACCAAACGTGACAAGATCATCAAGTTCGAAGGTTGTTATCATGGTCATGCAGATATGCTGCTCGTGCAGGCAGGTTCAGGCGTGGCAACATTGGGTCTGCCAGATTCACCCGGCGTGCCGGCCTCAGTTGCGGCGGATACACTCGTTGCCATCTACAACAACCTCGATTCTGTTGATGACTCGTTCAAAAAATACCCAGAACAAATTGCAGGGATCATTGTTGAGCCTGTGGCAGGTAATATGGGGGTCGTGCCTCCTGTGCAAGGATTCCTTGAGGGCTTGCGCAAATTAACAACCGAGTATGGAGCGCTGTTGATTTTCGATGAAGTGATGACAGGTTTTCGTGTCCACCTCGGCGGCGCTCAAACTCTTTATAACATCAAGCCTGACTTGACCACACTCGGCAAGGTGATTGGCGGCGGGCTACCTGTTGGCGCATATGGCGGTAGAAGGGAGATCATGCAGATGGTTGCACCCATTGGTCCGATGTATCAGGCAGGAACACTATCTGGGAATCCGCTGGCAATGAGTGCGGGCATCGCGGCGTTGAGTCTGATCCGGGGAGAGGAATGTTGGAGAAAACTGGAGCAGGCCGCAGTTAAGTTGGAAGCGGGAGTTTTATCCGCAGCACAACATGCGGGAGTTCCCATCCAACAAACGCGAGTCGGCACGATGTTCACAACTTTCTTCAGCGAGACCAAACCCAAAGATTGGAGCACGGTCAAGGCGGCAGATAAAGTCCGCTTTGGGAAGTTCTTCCAAACGATGCTGGAGAATGGCGTATATCTCGCACCATCACAATTCGAAGCGGGGTTTCTTTCCATCATGCACACGAATGCAATCATTGAAAAAACTCTTGAGTCAGTTACGGAGGCTTTCCGCACATGGTAGCGGATGAGAAGGTTTATAGCATAGAATATACGGATATAAATTCGAATATCTCAGACTCGGACTGATGCCAAGCCGGCGTCAACATCGTATCCGACCCTGTGACAGTGACTGTATTGGATACGGATTCAACATCCAAGGAAGGTTTGAACGTCTATGCTTTCGAGACGCGAACGGACAAGCGATCTTTACCCTGCCCATTGGTGCGTACCGTTTCCGCGCCGATCTCAACGGAACACAATTCTGGAGTGATCCTTCAGCAGGCTCAGGAGAGAATCATTGTGACTTGAACGATGGATGCGAGTCAGCCACGATTACTATCACCAAGCCAGTAATCGTGGAAGTAAAAGACCGGGGTGATACCCCGTATGCTGAACTTTCGGTTTATTCTTTCGACGGTGAAACCTATACTGGTTATCATGGAACAACCGCTGCCAACGGCAAGGTGACATTAACCCTGCTGCAAGGCAATTACCACTTCCGCGCCGATTATGCAGGGGTGCAGTTCTGGAGCAATACAGAAAACACCTGCGCCATCCCGGGCTGCGAAAGTGCAACAGTCAATCTCCCCGGCGGACCCGAGCAATTCAATGCGCCGATCAACTACACCTACGACCCGCTCTACCGCCTTACCGCAGCGGATTATTCGACAGGAGATTACTATCATTACGCTTATGACGCGGTTGGGAATCGACTCATGCAGGACAGCATGACCTATGAGCAAACGTCCACGGTCAATTACACCTATGACATTGCCAACCGCCTGACCGATGTAGAAGGAGTGCCTTACGTCTATGATGCCAACGGCAACCTGCTCAATGATGGTACAAATGACTATGCTATGATTCCGCCAATCGGTTGACCTCAATTGTAAATCGTTACAATGGACTTGGTGACAGGCTCTCGCAAAATGGAGTCAACTACACGCTTGATTTGAATGCAGGCTTGACTCAAGTCCTTGATGATGGAACAACTTCTTATACTTACGGACTCGGTCGAAACTCACAGACCAATACCACTACAGATTATTTCCTGGGTGATGCTTTAGGAAGTGTAAGGCAACTCACCTCCCAAAGCGGACAGGTCACCTATGCCAACATGACTGTGGTATTGAGAAAAGCCCTTAAAATCACCCTTTCGTC
>CAZEGE010000139.1:0-6850 GCA_964511765.1 uncultured Anaerolinea sp. | reverse complement strand
ATTGTTCTCGTCCATAGGTCAATGCCGCATTTCTTCCCTGACTTTGTATGATGTTTAATATATCCGAATCGACCACCCTTAAAGCTGCCCGCAAGCGTGCCTCCCCTTCCGAAAAATTTGCAAGGAGTTCAGGGCGTAATTCGCCCAACAATTTAGACAGCACATCATATTCCGGTCCGATCAGTTTTTCGATGCGCTCGCGCAGCCTACGTGCCAATGCCGGACTATTTCCGCCAGTGGAAATCGCAATGTTCATCTCACCTCTCCGGACCACCGCCGGTAGAGTGAAATTGCTGTGCTGTGGATCGTCCACTACATTGATTAGGCAGCCGCGCCGTTCAGCCTCCATCCACACCGACTGGTTTACGGCTGGATCGTCTGTGGCGGCAATCACAAGGAATGCGTCTTCCAGATCGCCATCCTGATAAGGACGCGGTAAAAAAATAATATCACCCTCATCGGCAATAAATTGCAGTTCGGGAGTAAGTAATGGGCTGATAATTTTAATTTGCGCGCCGGCTGCCAAAAGACCTTCAACTTTTCGGGCAGCTATATAACCTCCCCCGATTACAACTGTTTGCCGAGAATCCAACCCGATTAAACATATTGTGTAATTCTTCACTATATTTTTTTATCATATTGTTATATAAGTGTCAAATGATGGAAGTAACTATTTTATGAGTAATTTCATAACAAGAGGAAGTTCACCTAAAACATTAGTAAACAAACCTCGTCCAATCAGGATTCCAACCATTATCTCTACGGTTATGCTGTTGCTACGAGGCCTGTTTTCTATAAAATTCTCGCAGTCATCCCATCATGATCTTTGGACGGTACTGTAAAGCCTCTGCCAAATGCACAGACTGGATTTCTTCACTCCCTGCCAAATCTGCAATCGTGCGCGACAATTTTAGGATGCGATGATAGGCACGCGCGGACAGCTGTAATTGACTCATGGCCGAGCGCATCAAACTCTGACCTTCATCCTGTAACCGACAAAACTGGCGAATCTCCCCGATGCGCATGTCTGCATTGCAAACAATGTCTGTGACTTTTCCTTTTGTAAAACGTTTGGTTTGAATATCACGTGCAGTCTGCACACGTTGACGAATAGTATCAGAAGATTCGTTTACTTTGTTCCCACTTAACTTTTCATAGTCAACTCTTGGCAACTCGATGTGAATATCAATTCTATCAAGCAATGGACCTGAGATTCCCTTTTGATATTTTGTGATAACGACAGGCGCGCAGGTGCAGGGTTTGAGCGAATCGCCATACCAGCCGCAGGGGCAGGGGTTCATGGCTGCGATGATGGCTAATCTCTTAGCGACACCGCGCCTCCGCCCATTTTGTGTTTTCGGTATATTGGAAACGGCAGGTTCATATTCACTACCGAAGAGGCCAAAATGATACGCAAAGCAGCAATCTATATCCGTACTTCATCAGAAACTCAGGGAGAAAAATCCAGCCCACTCGAGCAGGAAGCAGATTGCCGTCATTTGGCGCAAGCTCGCGGATTGACAGTTGTTCGTGTTTATCGAGACGTGGAAAAGTATCGTGTTGGCAATAAACTGATCGAACCTTCAGGCAGCCGCTCGGACCGCCCCGGTCTGCTCGCTATGCTCAAAGATGCGTCAAAGGATGAATTCGACATCATTCTCGCATGGCGCGAAGACCGGTTGTACCGCGGGTTGCGATCGATGTTGATAGTCCTGGAAACCATCCAAAAATACAAAATCGAAATCCTGTTGGCAAAAGATACGTTCGATGCCAAAATAGCCCCTGTTCGTGCTTGGGCTGCCCAGATGGAACTGGACAGTATGAAAGAAAGAGTGGGATGGGTGTCAAGGAATGGCTGAAAGCGGGAAAAGCAAATGCTGGGCAAGACCGGTATGGTTATCTTCGCATAGGTGACGAGATCCATGTTGTGCAGGAAGAGGCAAATTGGGTCCGAAAAATCTTTGAGTGGTACAACCAAAGCATTCCACTATCACAGATTCGAGAAAGGTTGATTTCCGGCAACGCTCCACAGAAGGGGAGTAGCACACCAAGACATATTCAGTAGGCTCGCTCCAGCATCCAGGGGGTTTTGGAATCTGCCAGGGAGTATGCCTATGGTTACAAAGCGCAATCTCGTGACGGCGAAACATATCAAATTCCAGTTGAGCCGCTAATCGATATACCCACCTATGAGTTATTCAAAAGTCAACGGGAGAAAAACAAAACCTCTTCCTCCCAACGCATTAACAACAATTATCTACTTTCTGGGCACCTGAAATGCTCATGCAATTTAACCTGGCAGGCGCGGACTGCAAGACATCGCCGCAATCGGAAAGGGGAGTGGATCGAGCGCAAGACTCCGATTGGAACCTATTTCTGCCCACAGCCACATAAAGAATTGAGGCACGATACTTGCCCCAAGACGATAAGTGCCAAACAAGCAGAAACCCAAGTTTGGGAGAAAGTGTGCCAATTCATCACCAACCCTGATTACCTGCTTGCTCAAGCTAAAACTAAGGTATCTCAATTGCAGAAAGACTACAAGCAAATGCAACAGGAAGAAATGCAATTGCAAGATGAAATCAAGAAACTTAGCACAGAACGTCAGGACTTCATCACAAAAGCTTGCAAGGAACGTATGTCTGATGAAGAATTCACCCCGCAGATCGGCGTGCTGTATGATAAGGAACTGGGAGTGAAACGTAGACTTACCTCCATCGAACAGGAGAAGGATGTATTTACAAAGCTGGATTTGGAAGAGCAGATAAAGAAATATGTTGCTGACTTGCAGGCCGAGATGACTGAATTGATCAATGCCAACCCTCAAACCTCAGAGGCAAGACATCAAGTATTTCTATTGAAGAAGCGAATTGTGGATACAGTTCTGGTGGAATTGAGAATTGATGAGAACCGTCAGATCCACATAAAGTTTCGCACGGACTTTCTCAACCATGTGGGGTAAAAGAAAGTAATTGATGATCCTATCCATTAAAGCCAGCTCTGAAAATAACAACAAGGTGACTCGAAGGTAGTCGCCTTGTTGTGTTAAAAACACACTCCCCGGCTTTGATAGCAGGGGAGTAGGGGCGTGATTGTTTACGAGACCGAATGTGAATACCCGTAAACGAGTATTCCGCGATATAGAGAAATTTATCCTTGTTTTTGAAGTTTCATCCCATATTTAGGCGCTATGCTGTGGTATGTAGTGGAGTAGGGCGGAATTTATACCCGTAGACAATCAATCCGCGCTCATCTCCGTCATTTCGCATCTTACGCGTGACCATTTCGACGGGCATACCGATCTGAACTGCGCTGTTATCAACGTCGGTCAGTTGTGCGGTGAGCATGGGACCTTCGTCCAGTTTGACGATGGCTACGGTGTAGGGGGCATTCGCTTCGTAGCCTGCCGGGGCTTCGTACACGGTGGTATAGGAATAAACCTCGCCTTTTCCGCTAAAAGTAAATAATTCCTTGGCTTCGTCTCCGCAATTGGGGCAGACATCGCGGGGCGGGAAAATTTTGTGATCGCAGTGCGGGCAGACTTCGCCCACCAACTCATATCGTTGTTTTTTTAGACGCCAGTGTCGTGGGATTTCCATTCTTGTGTTCCTTTCGTTGATGTTAATTCTATCCCGCGCGACTCTCAAAGACTCTCAGGATTGTGTCCTATCCAATAAGATGTGCGTCGCACCTGAAAGGGCAGGAAAGTAACCTAAATCGGTCATGCTAATTTGAGTAGACAAGCCCAGATAAGTAAGGGGCAAACGCATCCTTGCACAGAATCGGGCAACGGGTGGAAGAATGATTCTCGAAGCGAACCAATTTTCGATTGGAAGTGAGGCGGTTCGTCATCCCATAAATCATATATAATGACGGCTGATGAAAATCCTTTTGCTCAATCAAGCTTTCGTTTCGCCCGAGGAGCCCGGGCATACCCGCCATTTCGAGATGGCGAAATTTTTGCAGGCCCGCGGACATGAGCTGGTGATCGTTGCCAGTGACTTGAATTACCAAACTGGCAGGCGGACGGCGGAGCGGCGCGGTTTGTTTGCCGAGCAGAATATCGACGGCGTGCGTGTGCTGCGTTCGTATATTTATCCCGCATTGCATCGCAGTTATTTTTGGCGCATCATTTCGTTTTTTAGTTTTATGTTCAGTTCGGTATGGACCGCGCTGCGGGTGAGGGATGCGGATTTAATTATGGGCACGACGCCGCCGATCTTTCAGGCTGTGTCTGCCTGGTTTGTGGCGATGGTTCGGCGCAAACCATTTTTGTTGGAAGTGCGTGACCTGTGGCCCGAGTTTGGCGTGGGCATGGGCGTATTAACAAATCCGCTCGTGATTGCGCTGGCGCGCTGGCTCGAAAAATTTTTATACGCGCGCGCCACGCATATTTTGGTGAATTCGCCTGCTTATAAAAATTATATGCTTGCAAAAGGCCTGCCTGAAAATAAAGTGACCTACATTGCTTACGGCACAGATGTGGACATGTTCAACCCCGCAGTGGCTGGCTCGTCCATTCGCAAGGCGATGAATCTGGAAGATAAATTCGTCGTGCTGTATGCAGGCGCGTTGGGACAAGCCAACGACATTGATACCCTTCTGCGCGCTGCAAAAAGATTGAACGGTGATGATCGCATCCGTTTTGTGCTGTTCGGCGATGGCAAGGAACGGGCGCGGCTCCAAGCAGAAGCAGAACGCATGAAATTGACGAATGTACTTTTTGCAGGCGTGCGCGCCAAAAAAGAAATGCCCATTGTCGTTGCAGCCTCTGATGTATGCCTCGCGATTTTGCAGGATATTCCCATGTTTCGCACCACCTACCCGAACAAGGTTTTTGATTACATGGCGGCAGGACGCCCGACCGTGCTTGTGATCGACGGCGTTTCGCGCGAGTTGATCGAGTCTTCGGATGGGGGAGTGTTTGTCCAGCCTGGCGACGATGCCATGCTTGCAGAGAAGATTCTCGAACTCTCGAAAGACTCCAAGCACGTTCAGCAAATGGGACGGAACGCCCGCGAATATCTGGTCAAACATCTCGACCGCCGCGACAAGTTGAATGAGACGCTTGAATTGCTTATGAAATTGGTAAATGAGTAATGTCATTCTGAGGAAGCGTAGCGACCGAAGAATCCCGCCGCGGAGCGGCGAGACCCTTCGCCAGTCCCTTCACTTCGTTCGGGGCTTCGGCTCAGGGTGACATAAAAAATAGGAGAATATGAAAATCCTCGTCACAGGTGGGACGGGCTTCACAGGCTCACGTGCCGTCCCCTTATTACTCAAAAACGGATACGAAGTCCGCTGCCTCTATCGTGAGAGGAGTGACCGTTCGCTCCTCTCTAATCTCGAAATCGAGTGGACCTTGGGGGACGTTTCCAACGCTGATACATTATCTGCTGCCATGCAAGGGACGGATGTACTCGTCAACATTGCCTCGCTCGGCTTCGGCCACGCGGATTCGATCATCCACGCCGCAAAAAAAGCGGGCATTAAACGGGCAGTATTCATCAGCACCACGGCCATTTTTACGCAACTAAATGCCGGCAGCAAGCAAGTCCGCCTTGCCGCAGAGACTGCCATCCAAAACAGCGGACTGGACTACACCATCCTGCGTCCGACCATGATCTATGGCAGTCCACGTGACCGCAACATGTGGCGATTGATCCGTTTCATGCGGTATTCTCCGATTGTCCCAATTTTTGGCGACGGCAAATATTTACAGCAACCTATTTTTGTAGACGATGTCGCGGCGGCGATTCTCGGTTGCCTCAAAGCGGACGTCACCATCGGGGTGAGTTACAACATTGCAGGGAAGCACCCGCTGACGTACAACGAGGTCATTGACACGATTGCCAAAGGGATGAATAAGCGCGTCTGGAAACCCCACATCCCGTCGAAGCCTGTCGTCTCCCTGCTGGGACTCTTCGAGCGGATGCGGTTCCCGTTCCCCATCAAAGCAGAGCAGGTCTTGCGCCTGAACGAGAATAAGAATTTCTCATACACAGAGGCGCAGAGAGATTTTGGGTATAGTCCCTTGTCATTTGAGGAGGGGATAGGGTTGGAACTACGGAGCTAGTCTGAGTGGATGGCAAGTGTTGTATAATTCTCACGGGAGATTTTCCATGAACATATCTCAAATTCTTGCTGATATTCATGCGTTGGAGGAAGAACTGATTTCCTTCGAGCGGAAATATGGGATTCGCTCCGAGACATTCTACGCGGCTTACATCAATGGCGAAGAACCAGAGAACGATGACTGGGTACTTGATTTCAGCGAGTGGGGGAGTGTTTACAAGACGTGGTTGGAACGACAGTCACAGTATCGTGACGAGATACAACGCCTCCAGCATAACAAGACCACATTGGCGGGTTTGATTCGAATATCTGGCGCATGAGTGACCCGTTCGCACACCCGAAGACTACGAGTTGTTTTTGTATAGCCTCGTCGAGCGGTTTCCGAGTATCAGCCGCTCGACTCTCGTGTTTGTCCGTGTGGGAGCGACGATGGCGCGGATAGCAGGTGAATTATTCCTGCAAAATGGAATCAGGTTGACCATTCGTGAGCGTGTGGTTTTTGATCGTTTGCCGCTGGTAATTGATGGATATGGATACGAAGCGTGGCGCGGGGAGGAAAAGTTATATTGGTACGACTCACAATCTCATCCTGATGAGATTGCGTTACAGAGCACGCTTCCACATCACAAACATATCCCTCCAGATATTAAACATAACCGTGTCCCTGCACCAGAGATACATTTCGATCAGCCGAATATTCCCTGGCTGGTGGAAGAAGCCGGGAGATTGTAGATTCTGTTCCCCATCAAAACCGAGCAAGTCTTGCGGCTTGCTT
>CAZEGE010000138.1:0-7347 GCA_964511765.1 uncultured Anaerolinea sp. | reverse complement strand
CATGAAAATTAACTACAACCGCGAGACGGAGCTCTACGAAGCCCATATTAATGGCTTTCCTGCCGGTGTAAACAAGTACGATGATATTGTGCGCTCTGGACAGGCCAGTGATGCCCAGAACCTTTTCCTTGATGGCAGCAGGCGGGGCGGGTCGGCCAAAGTTAATAGCGAAGCCATCAGCGCCTCTGCTATACTTGGGATGGGGCCGTATTACAAGGTTGGTACGTCAAATAAATGGATACTGGTTAAGCACGGGACACAAGTTTACCGCTGGACCGGATCGGCGTTTAGCAGCATAAAAACCGGGCTAACCGACGTTTACGAGATGGAATTCCAGCCATTTAACGCTAAAATCTACTCCGTGGATGGCAAGGACGGCTATTTTGAATACGATGGGACGACTTTCCAGGCAGTTCCGGTATATGAAGCTACTGCTGATGAGATTGCGGCGGTCGGTGATAATGTCTTGAAATCCGACAGCGGCATTAACAAAGACTGGCAATTTATCTTCCTGCAAGATAACTACCTCATGGTCGGCGGTAGTTCGGATCATCCTTCCCGGGTTTATTACATCTATATCGATGAGACAACGCTGGAAATCAAGCCAGGCTATATCCCAGTTAAGCACCGGGTCGATTTTCGAACAAACGACAACGAAGGACTTACGGCAGGATTGACCTATGCCGGAGATGGAATTTTGTTCAAAGAAAGCTCGCTGTTTCGACTCTTGGGCAGTACACGCCTTGACTTTCGCCCATATCGGGTAGAGGGGGCCAAGGGGACTCCTGCGCGCCGTTCCCCGGCGGTAGTTAAACACCTGTTGTTTTACTTAACCAAAGATGAAGGCATTTACGGCTTTGACGGCAACACGCCGACCAAGATATTAACCGATCTGGACCCATTATTCGATACGATCAACCAAGCTTACATAGCTAAATGCTGTGCCACTGAATGGGACGGCAAATACCTGTTAGCCATCCCGGAAGGGGCAGATACCACGAACAAAACCGTTATTGTGTATGATCCCAGGAATAACGGTTACGCCATCCTACGCTTTCCGTTTGGGATAACTGCATTTTGCAAATATAAGTTTTCTGATACTGAAGTGCTTTGTGCGGCAACATCTAACGGGTTCGTTTATAAACTGTTCACTACGGACGAGAGCGACGCCGGGACGACGATTGACGCCTACGTCGAGTTCACTCACGGAATGGAGAACACGGAAATTGCTAAACGACCGATTAAATCGTTCCCGACATATACCGGGAAAGGATCTAATGTTTCAGTAATATGCACCGTTGGCAGTAACTCCCCGATAACCAAGTCGCTGGTCAGCGCGGCCAATGTCACCGTCCCGACCAAGGATAAAACGGCGGCTTTCGGGGCGTCAAAAGGTGACTGGTTTAAAATTAAGGTTCGCCATAACGGGGACGGGGCGTTTAGCTTAACCAAGCTAATGACCCAGTTTGCGATGGATGATGTTCCTAAGTAGGTGATTGTATGGCTCAAGTAATAGTTGCCCCTATTATCCGGGGACCGCAGGACTATGCAGCGCAATCGATGTTTAATCAGCGATTGGTCCATGCTCTTAGCGGCGGGTTGGATTATATTAACCTGGCGCCGCAGGGGGTTAGGACCCAGAACATTAGGGCCGGGGCGGTTACAACGGATCTTTTGGCGGCCGGCGCTGTCACGGCCGGAAAGATTACCGTTAATGCACTGGACAGCAGTGGCAACCTTGTTCCGAACCATGCTATCGTCCAGATCAACGCGGGAACGACCACTATTGAGGGTGGCCGGGTTGTTGTGACCGGGACCGGTCGGACGCTGGATATAGTGGACGGTAATGTCACAACGGCGCAGGCGGCGGCTGACGCGGCTCAGGGGACTGCTAACACTGCCGGGGCTGATGCCCTGGATGCCCAGCTAAAGATTGCTTACTGGGCCGATGCTAACGATACTACGCTGATTGATGGGGCTAAGATTTACACCGGCAGCGTCACGGCGGTGCAGTTGAAGGCTGATGCGATTGATGGCAAGACTATTACTGGGGCGACGGTTAGGACGGCTGCCAGTGGCAAGAGAATTGAACTAAACGCCACCGATATGCGGGTTTATGATAACGGCGGCTATGTGCGGGTTGGTTTATTAACCGAAACGGATGAAGCAAGGCTGACCTTTTATGATTCTCTAGGCAACAGGCAAGGATGGATAAATGGATATGCTAGCGGCGGTTCAGAATTCTTAAATATTGGCAGTGAGTACGGGATTAATATAAGCGGGCCATGGATTAATCTTGAAAGCACGAATGTTCAGATCGGAGGGACTGGCATCAACAGTCTCTTTGCCGCACTTGGTCACAACCACAGCGGCACCTATTCCCCGGTTGGCCATTCACATACCGTTGGAATTGGCGGCGCTCATAACCACGGCATACCCGACGGTACTGTCTTAATGGTTAATGGTGGCGGCACGGTTACATGGGTTGCCAATACCGGACATAGCGACCACTCTGTTTCTTAAAATAATATCATTGGACTTGGAAGGGAATAATATAATTTAGTAGAATACACCATTCCAAGGAGGGATATTATGAAGAAACTCGTTATCTTATTGGTAGTTGCGCTGGCTTTGATGGTCATGGGCGGAACTGCGGTGGCCGCCAAAAAGGTGGTGGTGTTTTTGAATGGCAGCGAATTAGATGCTCAGGTTAAAATTATTGATGGCAAAGCATATTTGCCGATCAAAGATGTTGCGCGAGCTTTCGAGGCTGAAATGTTTTACAATGATGGCAAAGTCGCTATTAATAGCGAGGCGTTGCTTCATTGGAAAGAGAGCAAGCAACTAGCGGTAAAACAAAAGGAACGCCAATCTATGTCCGATGAATTTCAGAAGAGATACCAATCCATAAAAGGGGAATCTTTAGAAGCATATGAACAGAGGTTGCGCGTCTGGGAAGAATTCGGAAAGCCCATTGACCCGAATATGCAAAAAGAGCCAGTATGGATTAAAAGCATACGAGATACGATTGATTTTCTAAAGAAAAATGGTTATACCGACATGAAAGATTGGCGCAATCGAGGAACCCCGTAAGGGGTTTTCTTTTTTAAGGAGGTAATTATGAAACCACTCAGAACAATCCCCACACTGGCCTACGTTATCAGTCAATACCAGGAAGCCGACCAGGATAACGTCTGGCAGCGAACTCCCGCAGCATTTTCGGTCAATGAAATCATTAACTACGACCATCCTGAAAAGGTTATAGCTTTCCTGCTTAAAAATTTCTGTTCAATGATCTCCTTGCCCTCTGATAAAGAGGATTTTTTAATTGGCGTCCAATGTGAAATTGATACCATGCTCCAAGGGTTAAAGCCAAAACCCAAACAAACGGAGGTTGATGGATAATGGGAGCATTTGATGCAAAAGGATATCAATCTTCCCTCTCTAATCGGTATAACTCCGCCAAAGACGATAACGAGCGAAGCAAAATAAAAGCGGAGATGAACCGCGTTGCCGGAAAAACCGGCGTTGGCGTTGGTATTTCAGGCGGCAAGGCTTCTTTGTCATCTCCTGCTAAGACAAATCAACCGGCTACGGCGCAGCCCGTGCCGACTACCAGCGCCCTTGCTTCTGCGTTACAGTCTATTAAAGCCCCTGAGTATCAAACATTCACCCCGACTGAGTTTAAAGCGCCTGAGTACGACTTTTCCACCGATGAAGAACTTTCCGCCAAGGCCAATACCCAGCTTTCCCCTGTATTTACGGCAGCCAACGAACGGCAACGGCAAGCTGGAGATCAGGCATTGCGCGGACAGGGGCTATCACTTATTTCCCGGGGCATGATGGATACCGGGGAAAGCGATATCGAGCTTAGCCAACAAAATGCGTTAAATCAGCGCAATATGTTTGACCTCTCCTTGCAACAGTCCGGCCAACTGGCGCAACTGATCGGCAATCTCCGTCAACAGGAGAAGGGTGATGCCAACAACATGTATAGCCGCTCCTTCGGTGAATGGCAGGCTACCAATAACCTAAACGCCACCGGGGTCAATTCAGCCAACCAGGGTAAACAGTGGAGCTTTGCCGATGCCTACAAGGGACTTGATGCCATGGCCGGGTTGGAGAATACGCAGTACACCCGGGATTATCAGGCCGGGCGCGATACGGTTGCGGATAAGCAAACGGGAGTAGCGAACGAGCAATGGGGCAAGACATTCACCCAAAACCAGAAACAGAACGAAGCATCGAACGAAATTGCTAGGATGAACGCCAATACTTCCCGGATTAATGCCAATAAAAAGGGCGCCGAGGATGGGATGCCGTCAACGGCTGGAGAGAGGGAGCAACTAGCCACATCGACCCTTTTCCAGACCGGCGTTGACCGGTACAACCAATTAAAAGATGGCAAGTACAAATACCCGCTTTATTATGCGATTTCTTCTATGTTACGTGACCCGGAGTGGGTTGGTGCCGCACAGACTACCGGTGCCAGCATTACTGATGCTATCGATGCCCTGATTAGGGCTAAGTCCGGTGGTCAAACCGCTGAAAAATACTTTAAAACCAAGGAAGGGCTTAAACTGAAGGACCTCTATGAATCTTTAAAACCAAAGAAGAATAACGATCAAACCTCTATTGTTGTTAACGGGCGGCCATTTGCCGCAGCTCAGTAATTAAGGTAGGTGTTGACCTTGGGCAAAAATAGTGCTTTCGTTGAAGCCTTGCAGGGAATGAGAGCCCTTGGCAAACAGACTTTTCGTAAGGATGTAAATACTCCATCACCGCAGTGGTTTAAGGATACGCCGGACCGGATGCCTGCCCCGGCACCGGTTAAACAGCGGCAGGTACAAAGGCCCATCATTAATACCCAACCTGCCGCCAACCCACTGCAAGCTGCACTCAGGAGCGCGGCACAACCTATCCCCAGGGATCCCGACACCTACGTTACCGGTGGTGAAATCAGTGCCCCACATGAGCGGGGTCTAGGTGAATGGCTTAGGGACGGTTCGCGGTCTCTCCAGGCTGGGTTTAATGATTTTGTGAGCGGTCAGGTAAACCCATGGGAGAAGGATAAATCTCTTGCCGCTACGACCGGGGCTAGTATCCAGGCCGGGATTGGCGGGATGCAGTCAACCGTGGGTGGAGTTACACGCAGGCTGGGGAACGAAGAACTGGGCAAAAAGTGGACTGAAGCAGGGGACCGGACCCAGAAGCAATTCGGTACTCCTTACGATAAACCGATCACCGCTAAGACGTTTATTGATCCGCAGTTCTACGCTACCAGCGTAGCCGAGGCTGTACCGTTCGCGGTCAGTTTGATTCCGGCTGCTATTGCGGGTGCATATGGTGCATCGGCGGCCGGCGCAGCAGCTGGTCTGGGAGCCTTCGGGCAGGCCGTTCTTGGTACGCTGGGAGCAACGGCGGTATCAAGGCCGCTGGAAAGCGCCATGGAAGCCGGTGGAGTTTACAACGAAGCCAAAACTCGTGGCATGAAAGATGAGGAAGCCAAGAAAGCGGCTGATGAGACTTTCCTGAAAAACCTGCCGCTAGGGTTGTCCGATGCTGGCGAGATAATTTTGTCGCTTTGGCCGGGGCTAAGACCGTTTGCTAAGATTGCAGAGAAAGCCGGAAAAGTCGGCAAGGTTGCGGTTGGAGCTGGTAAAATAGCTGCCGTAGGAGCCATGGAAGCCGGGGAGGAAGGCGCTCAGGAGGTCATTCAGCGGCAGGCATTAGGCACTGATAACCGTCCAGCATGGCAGCAACTATTGGAACCGGATGCCGCCATGAAGCAGGCCATGGCCGTGGGGGGAGTATTCGGGGTTGGTCTTGGAACATCCGGCAAAGCGTATAATTACCTAAAAGAGCGTGTCGTAACCGGGTTATCTCCGCAGGGACAGCAGACCTTTGACACAGTAGTTAAGGGTTACATGGCGCAGGGAATGACTCCTGAACAGGGGATTGAGAAGGCGCTGAACGACCTGGCCGCAACCCAGCATGGTAAGGCTCATGTTGAGGCCGTAGTCCAGGAAGTAGCGGCTACTGAACCGCCGGTGACGTTTGATCCGGCGGAACTGGCCGGGGAGATGGAGGCGCAACAACAGGCAGTTCCTGTGGCTGAAATGGGCCCGGTTGATCCTCTGGGGAGCGTAGAGCCTGCGGTGGAACCGGCAGCCTCTCCTGTTGATCCTGTTGCTGGTGAAGTGGTTGCCACTGAGCCAATTATCGACGTGCCCGAAGCGCCTCCGGAAGTTGGCCCGGCTGATCCATCAGCGCAAACTGAACCGACAACAGATCCTCCATCGGCAACGGGCCAAACCCAAGGCGCTTTTGATGCCCTGGGCGGTGGGGCTAAAAAGGCCGGCAAACAAAGGACCATTGATCAGGTTGCCAAGCAGGGGTATGTAGCCTTTAAAAATCCCCAGGCGGCTGACATCTTCAGAAACGATCCTGATTATATTGGATGGACAGAAGAGAATGTCAATGGCGAATATCGCTTTAGACCGCCGACAGAACCGGCGGAGCAGAAACCACAGGAAACTACGGAACCCGCGCCTCAGAAAGAAACGCCGCCCGAACTAATCGTTTACCGCCGAGATACCAAGGATGCCAATATCTCCAGCAAAAAACCGCATGGTCTCTACCTCTCCTTGGTTGACAATAGAGATGCGTTCAAGACTCCGCACGAACACGCTGGTGATACGGATTACTGGGGCAAAGCAAAACCGAAAAAGCCACTGGTGGCTAATTACATCATGGTTGATCATGATCGATTTGGAGTTCTCGGCATCGGCCGTGGATATGCGTCTGCCGGCGTAGCGGCACTCGAAAAACTTCTCCCTGAAAATGAGTTTAACGAAGCTCTGAAGATGGGCAAGCAAGAACTGATCAATCTATTAACTGAGCGTTCCCCGGGGCATGAGTATAATAAATATTACGACGCTTACGAATTACTGGAAGTCTATGCGGCGCAGTTGGCCAGAGAACAGGGGTATGACGCCATAATCCAGCGTGATCCCGAGTTTTCTCAATTTAGCGAGTTGGTAGCGTTAAATGATGATATTTTGGAGCTTGAGAAGTCAGAACCTACTCCTACCGCCGAGCCGCCAAAATCCGCTTCCGGCATCACTGTCACCGAAAACGAGCAGCAAAACGGCGTGGAGATCAAGTTCCCGGGCAAACCTTCGGAGGATATCATTAGGCAGCTACACCAGAATGGCTTTAGGTGGAGTCCAAAACAGAAACTTTGGTACGCCAAGAGGACGCCTGGGCGGATGGACTTCGCTAAGGGGCTGACTGGGCAGGGTGAACCGGAAAGTCGCTCCGCCCGCCTGGTTCCTCGTCACGCCG
>CAZEGE010000137.1:0-7477 GCA_964511765.1 uncultured Anaerolinea sp. | reverse complement strand
TACCCGGGAGCAGAATAAACTCGAAGCCAGAAATATATTTGACTGCGAAGCGTGCGGCACGCGCAACGCTCAGTCATAAGCGTCCGCTACTACGTTTTATTAGGCTAATATATTTTATTAGGTTGCTTTTTTGCTTGGAATTTCTATTCATATCCAAGTCGTTTTCTGTGTTCCTCAGTTAATTTTTTCTCAATTACTCGAACCATCTCAGCTATTTTCACAGCAAAAATGGCAAACTCATGAATCTTTTCAGCCCTAAAAGTATATTTTCCTACTTCGATAATATAAAATTGCTCGAACTTATCATCGATCAAATTAATTAGCTCTGGCTCTAGGTAGGGGATAAGTTCTCTACGAAGACCAAAAAGCCGCACTAACCGTGACGTTAGTGATTTACGTAATTCTTCGTCATTGCTTAGCTTCTTGAATAGCTCATCTACTGTTGCTCTTGGAATATTATCAACTACTTGTTTAATCTCTTGAATCGAGTGCAATCTTTCTGATAGTGACTCGTCCAATATCTTTGCCAGTTTTGCTTGTGCTTGCACTCCAATTCCTAAGATCACAGCCAAACAGACAAGACTCGCTGCAAAAGGCTCAGGGCCAGGGTCAAGGAATAACCATAAGATTGAAGCTAAGGCTCCTAACGTAGAGATTACTTCCACAAGTATCGTTGCTTTTTTAATCATTTTACTGTCCCATCAATTGAAGTTGCTTATGCAGGGTAGCCCAATGGTTAGCGATATCATGCCCAAAGGGAATATCATACCTGTAGGAAATAGTGGCGACTGGGCGGTCATGGACAAGGCTCGTTATGCAGAAAAACGCCTGGACGTTGAATTTGTGGTCATAATCTTTCCTTAGGCGATACCTAATGTCTGCGATGACAGCGGTGAAACCTCAACGGGATTCACCGTATTAGTCGGTTGTGTGCCTTAGGGAATTCTATAGTTCCACTGTACGGGCCAATCCCAATGATCGCCGGTCCCGTAGTGAAGCCATCTATCAGTATCAATCACGACTACGTGTTGCCATCCGCTGGTCTCCTGATATACGGCCCAGATTCCAGTGTTTCGCTGAATGCGCGTGCCGCGAAAGCCGGTTTTCTTTGCTTTAAACCACTTTAACATATCCAGTGCCCTGATAGGTCTCTTGTGCGGACAGCGCGCAGTGATGAGGGACGACGTGAGGAGATCGCGGTATCCAGCCAAAATGAACGCATTTGACAGGTAGTGCGCGCAGTTGTTCTGATAAGTTGTACCGCATGTACAGCCTTTGTAGTACTGGTCGCAAACGGCGCGTAGACTCAGTATAGATATTGGAGCTTTAAGGAGTTGCTTCGCTTCGGCAACTGATGGCTCGACAAGACGGCCGACTGCCTGCAGTGTACTTTCCTCTGTTCTTGGGGGGCAGATTGCGGGTGTGAGATTCTCGGTTGGCGTGGGATTACACACCAGCTCGTCGAAGTCGCCAGACTTGCCCGAGACTGGCGTCCATAGAAACCGCCCAGGTACTTCTTTCCCCTTCTTCGGATGTATACGTGTGTGAACATACAGTTGTTTTGCGCGTACTAGAATTGATTTACTCATTTGTTTTCCTTTCTCTTGTTGTGTCTTGATTTCATATACCGCCTCGAAAAATATTCCGCTGCAAACTTGATTTAATTTTACAATAAACAAAAACTTTTACAATAACCAAAAAAATCTGGGAGCAGCTAAAGCCCAGCATAAAACCCGTCTTTTCGGACCCGCCAGGGCGAAGCAGTCTCCACCAGGAGCAGGGGATTGCCTGCCCATTCGGGCACGATCTTGTCGGGCTTCGCCCTCCTCGCACAGCGTCCCTGTAGGGGAAGGGCGAGTCTTCTTGTTGTTGGTTTTAGGCACTCCCAACACTCAGCTTGGAAAACGGATACAAGCAAATAAGGTAAAATTGCCGCTTGTGAAATCTGCCGGCGAAATTGATAAAGAAGCTGAGCAAGGAAACGCAGAAAAAAGAATCCTTGATGTACACTGCAAAGCAGTGATCAGCCTGGAAGAAAAAGTGTGATAGGCCCATCAATCTCCGGGCGAAATTCGGTAACCCGGCGACGGTCCGCGGGAATATCCCGATGGTAGAATTAAACGTTTTGAGTACGGCGCATGGAAAGGTGCGTTTCTGATCATGACATTAATTGTTGACGCTCACGCAGATATTGCCTATAACATGTTGAAATACGGGCGCGATTACACGCGTTCTGCTGCGGAAACCCGCCGCCTTGAAGCTGGCACTCAAACCATACAGGACAACCAAGATACCCTGCTCGGCTGGGACGATTACCAGCGCGGACAGGTGGCGGTCATTTTTTCCACCCTCTTCGCCGCTCCGATTCGTTTCAGCAGTGCATCTGAAAAACTGGTTTATAAAAATTTCGATGAAGCTCACAAACTGTACCGCGAACAACTTCTGGCCTATCATCGCATGGTCGATTCATCCGCAGATAAATATCGACTAATCGCCTCCGCCTCCGACCTGAACCTGCTGCTCGACCATTGGCAGCAGCCGCCATCTCCCGGCGCGGACGGACACCCCGTCGGCATGGTTGTTCTGATGGAAGGCGCAGAGGGCATACGACAACCCTCCGAATTGCAGGAATGGTATGAGATGGGCGTGCGTCTCATCGGCCCCGCCTGGGTGGGCACACGCTATTGCGGCGGCTGGCGCGAGCCGGGTCCCCTCACCGATGATGGGCGCGAATTGCTGGCAGCCATGGCGGATTACAATTTCATGCTCGACCTCAGCCACATGGATGAACTTGCCGCCATCGAGGCCCTGGATATTTATCGCGGACCGATTGTCGGCACGCATGCCAATTGCCAGGCGCTTATGCCCGGCTTAAATTCAAACCGTCACTTTTCAGACCGTATCATCGAAGGCCTCATCGCACGCGATGGGGTGATGGGTATCGTCCCGTTTAATTCGTATCTAAAAGTCGGCTGGGTATCAGGCAAAAACCCGCGTACAGAAGTCCCTTTGCAGTATGTCGCAACTCATATCGACCACATCTGCCAGCTTGCCGGAGATTCCCTCCACGCCGGCCTGGGCACGGATTTTGACGGCGGCTTTGGAGTACAATCCGTTCCGCCTGAGATTGATACCGTGGCTGATCTGCAAAATCTGGTATCCTTATTACAGACGCGTGGTTATTCTGAAACCGATATTTCGAATATCCTTGGCGGTAACTGGCTTGCGCGCCTAAAAAGGCATTTACCCTCCTGATCATGAGCAATCATAAACCTTCCCCTGCCTCCACTCCTGTTAAAACCGCCCCTCGCATCGATGATGCAGTTACGCCTCGAATCCGCACCAGCATTACCATCACATTGACCGGTCTGTTCATCTTTGTCATCGGCGCCAAACCGGACTTGTTTGGCTGGGATCGCAGCGTGGTGGTGGGCTTTGTTCAAATCGCGGTTTTTCTTGTTGGGCTGGCCCTGATTTGCCTCGGCGGGTATATCGGTTTGCATACGCTCTGGTGGGGGAGTGAGCGTACGATCATCTCAGACATCGGCTCAAGGCTGGTTGGCACCGGTTATGTGGTCGCCGTCTTTGCGGGAATGGCGGATATATTTGGGATGGGGTCACACTCCTTCCCGCTAACACCTTATTTTGGACCGTGGCAAGCCATGGGGGTTTTGATCGGCCAGGCCGTTATCGCCCTGGGCTTCCTGCTCATGATCCCGTTTGGCCTGCATGGGTATCGCAAATGAATCAAAAACACCCTTCATAGTTAAAGGGTGTTTTTGATCTCGTTGTCAGGAAATCTTTCTTGCTTCCATGTAAAAACGTTTTTCGCGCGCCTCGCCCATCGAAAAAGTTTTTCGCGGCAAAGCGCCATCGAGGATTACGGTCTTGAATAAGTCGGATTTGTGCATCCCCGCCAGATAGAAGCCGGCATTGCCTGGCTGCAAAGCGAGCCGTTCCACCACATCCTCACCATGTACATAATCGATTTTTTCCGCGCCTCCAGCCTTCAGGAATGCGTCGATGAAGGATTGAATGGTGCCGACCGCCAGATTGGATGCAGGCTTCGCAATCTTGATCACGCCGAATTGTCTCCCGCCTCCCACCAGACCGATAGCCTGCTCCTCACCATCAGCAGAATCCACATGCTGAGTCATTTCCGCGCCGTTCGCAAGCGGTGTGTAAGTGATGTTCGCACCGAACGTCTTTTCAAGCTCTGCGAATAGATCTTGCTTCAACCCAAATAATACGCGATGGATCGGTTCGAACTCCAGCCCCTGGTCATGGACATTTTCAATTTCAACCAGCGCATATCGTGATGGATGGTCCATGCCCACCTGTGGTTTCATCTTTTCCCAGATCGCCTTGGCTGTTGCCAGGGAATGATTGCCGTCGCCCATGGCAAAAAGAAGCACAGGTTCATCCCTGCCAATGCCGTATTTCGCCGCGAAGGTCTCAGGCCTGGCAAGTCCGCGCAAGGCTTTAATGACCTGGTTTTCATGCGCTTCATCGACCGCATAACCCGCGAGGTGGCCGCTGTCCAGCATGAGATCGAAATCATATAATTTTTCGAGTTTAGATTTATCCGCGCTCAATGGCTCGATGACCGTATGATTTGGGTCGTCGATTAACACGAGGATGTGAGGCAGCTCCAGCGCCGCGCCCTGGCGTATTTTGATGCGGGGAGGCAGGCGGTCGACAATTGTCCCTTCCGTTGCACGGATGAGGCTGGAGGAACCCTGGTTGTAGTCATAACATTCAAGGTCAAGGCACAGGGTGATGCCTTTGCGGGTTTTTCCTGAAACTGTGCGTTCCACATAAACAAGTCCATCTCGCGGTTGGAGAATGCCCTCATCCATGTATCTTCGCATAGTCAATTGAATGTTTTTGATGCGCTCTTCTTCACCTGGCTTTTCAATATACACTTCGGGGAATGTTAAATTCAAAGTAGAGGGTGCCTCCCCGACAATTTTTTCCACTTCATGCCAATACTCCGGCTCAGAGGTGAACTGGTCGCACGCGATCACCGCCCATTTTTTTAAGTCCGTGCCTGCCTCGGGTAAATATATCTGAGGGATTTGGATGCCAATATCGTTGATGATTTTCATGTGTCCTCCTGCATGTCATTGAGAGAGCGTTAGCCCGAAGCAATCCCCTCTTGATAAGGAGGTTACTTTTTCGGGAAGTACGCTCTGTTCGCAATGATTTGCTATTTCTTTGCAAATGCAATTAGCTTTTCTGCCACTTCTGCGCCGACACGCGCCTGTGCTTCCTTGGTCGCCGCGCCGATATGTGGGGAACCGATCACGTTGTCCAGCTTGAGCAATTTCCAGTCAGTGGGGGGCTCCTCGGCGAAGACATCCAATGCTGCGCCGGCGACCTTGCCGCTGGTCAGTGCATCATACAATGCTTTTTCGTCAACAATGCCGCCGCGCGCGCAGTTGACGATGCGTACGCCATCCTTCATTTTTGCTAATTGCTGGGCACCGATCATGCCCGCAGACTCTTTCGTCTTTGGCAAATGCAGGCTGATGTAATCCGCCTGCGCCAGCAATTCATCCAGTGTGACCAATTTTATTCCGTCCATTTCCTTCACGTACGGATCGTAGGCCAGGACGGTCATGCCCATCACAAATGCGCGTTTGGCAACTTCCCTGCCAATATTTCCCACGCCGATCAGGCCGAGTGTTTTGCCGCCGAGCTCAGCGCCGTTGAAACTTTTCTTGCCCCACTTTTCGGCTTTTACCGAAGCAGTCGCCAGATAAAGGGAACGCGCCAGCATGAGCATATAGCCAATTACCAGCTCTGCCACCGAGGCGGAATTTGCCAGTGGTGTGTTCATCACTGCAATGCCCTTGGACTTGGCATATTCATAATCGATGGTATCGAGGCCTGCGCCGCCGCGCACGATCACTTTCAAGTTGGGGCAAACATCGATCAGCGGCTGGCGCACCTTGGTGCGCGAACGGACGACCATGCCATCGTAGGCAGGCAGAACGTTAGGGAGTTCTTCGGGAGTGATGTCGTCACGCACGTCCACGGTAAGACCGGCGGCCCGCATTTGTTCAATATATTCCTTATCGGTTTTGTCGCAAATTAGAACCTTCATCGAAAATCTCCTTGTTTGGATTTGAAATTAATAACAGGAATCCGACCGACGAATCGGCTGAATCCCTGAATGGTAGGCAGTATTGACACGCTCATCATTCTAACAACGAGAAAAACCTTTGTCAACGAAATACATCAGGATGGATTTGTGTAATTTGTTCTTGTAGATTCGTCTGACAAAAAGATATAATGAAGAAAATATAAATCGCAACAGAATCAGCCCAACGGTCAGGAATGAACCGTAAACTAAACAATCTTAAAACAGGAGTCCCATCAATGTCTGAATTAAAACGAGCCTATAATTTCAATGCCGGTCCTGGCGTCTTGCCGCTGGAAGTCTTGCAGGAAGCCCAGACAGACCTGCTCAATTTCAAAGGTACGGGTATGTCTGTGATGGAGATCAGCCACCGCTCGAAGGAGTTCGAAGCCGTCATCCAAACCGCCGAAGCGGATTTGCGCGAACTGCTCGGCATTCCGGCCAACTATAAAGTGATGTTCCTGCAGGGCGGCGCGACTTTGCAATTTGCCATGCTCGCCATGAACCTGCGCCCGACTGGGGCTTCTGCCGATTATATTGTGACAGGTTCATGGGGCAGGACCGCTCTCAAGGAAGCCAAAAAACTGGGCACAGCCCGCGCCGCCGCCAACACTGAAGCGGACGGCTTCAATTGCATTCCCACCAGTCTCGATCTTGATCCGAAAGCCGCCTATTTGCATTTCACCTCCAATGAGACCATCCACGGCGTGGAATATTTCAACGAGCCGACTCCTCCCGCTGGCGTGCCATTGATCTGTGATACTTCGTCCGATTTCATCAGCCGCCCGATTGATGTTACAAAATACGCCATGCTGTATGCGGGCGCACAAAAGAATGCGGGGCCTTCCGGCGTAACCATTGTCATCATCCGTGATGACCTGCTTGAACGTGTGCCCGATAACCTGCCCGTGATGCTGGATTACAAAACATTGGCGGCCAGCGGATCCTTGCACAATACCCCGCCCTCTTTTGCCATCTACATGGTGGGATTGGTCTTCAAGTGGGCGAAGAAACTTGGCGGTCTTGGGGCTGTTGAAAAGAACAACCGTGCCAAGGCAGACCTGGTTTACAAAACCATCGACGCAAGCGGCGGCTTCTATCGCGGACATGCCAAACCGGAAGTTCGCTCGCTGATGAACATTCCCTTTCGCCTGCCTAGCGAAGAACTCGAAGAGACTTTTGCAAAGGAAGCCAAGAGCAATAACCTGATCGGTCTCAAGGGACATCGTTCCGTCGGCGGCATGCGCGCCTCCATTTACAACGCCATGGACCTGGCAGGTACGCAGGAATTGGTTAAGTTTATGAAGGAGTTTCAGAAGAAGAACGGGTAAG
>CAZEGE010000136.1:0-7521 GCA_964511765.1 uncultured Anaerolinea sp. | reverse complement strand
GTTGAAAATGTTGGCAACCTGGTCTGCCCCGCCAGCTTCAACCTCGGCACACAAAGATCGATTCTCGTTGCGTCCATCCCCGAAGGTGACGATAAACCGTATAAATATCCTGGCATGTATCGCGGCGTGCAGGTGTTGGTCGTTAACAAGATGGACCTGCTGCCTTATGTCCCGTTCAATATGGATTACTTCCGCAAAGGTGTGGAAGTGTTGAATCCTGGTGTGGTTACGTTCCCGCTTTCTTGTAAAACAGGCGAAGGAATGCAAGCCTGGACTGACTGGCTTGTGGATCAGGTAAAGAGTAAAAGATAAAAAGTGACAACCGTAAAGCACATCCACGTGACAGGCATAGTACAAGGCGTGGGCTTTCGTCCGTTTGTGTATGGACTGGCGGCCAACCTTGACCTGCACGGCTGGGTGTGCAATACGTCAGCGGGGGTAGATATTCATATTGAGGGGAAAGATTTGAACATCGCCTCATTCATTGAGAAATTGTCCAGCGAAAAGCCTCCCCTTGCAGTAATTGACCAATTAAATATAAAGGATGCTCCGCTGGAAAACTTTACAACCTTTGGCATTCGACCTTCGACGTCACTTGAAGGCGCATTTCAACCCATCTCACCCGATGTCGCTTTATGTACGGATTGCGAGCGCGAGTTGTTCGATCCAAAAGACCGGCGTTATTTGTATCCGTTCATCAATTGCACCAATTGCGGACCGCGTTTTAGCATCATCAAGGATCTGCCCTATGACCGACCCGCAACCACGATGGCGGATTTTCCGATGTGTGACGCCTGTCGTGCGGAATACGAAAATCCACTGGATCGCCGCTTCCATGCCCAGCCGATAGCGTGTTCTGATTGCGGGCCGTTTGTTCAACTGAGAAATTCTTCAAGTGGTTCCTCCTTAATTTCAAATATTGATTTGCGTTTGTCCGCCGTCTTAAAAGCGCGGCAACTTTTATCCGAAGGAAAGATCGTCGCGGTGAAAGGCCTGGGTGGATTTCATTTGGCATGTGACGCTGCGGATGAAAAGGCAGTCGATGAGTTGCGGAAAAGAAAAGGCAGGGCGGGCAAACCTTTCGCATTGATGTTTGCAGATATGGGCGCAATTCAAAGATATTGTGAAGTCAATGAAGAAGAACATGCCCTGCTCACCGGGCATGAAAGACCGATTGTCCTATTGAATATGAAAATAAAAAGTAAAATTGCCAAATCTGTTGCGCCGCACATGGACACGCTCGGCGTGATGCTGCCATATACGCCCTTGCATCATCTTCTTTTGAATCAAACAGATCCTGCGCTTGCCGCGCAACCCGCGCCGTTTGTGTTAGTGATGACCAGCGGCAACTTCAGCGAAGAGCCGATTGCGATCCATAACGAAGATGCGCTTGAGAGACTCTCCCCACTGACAGACGCTTTCTTGCTCCACAACCGAGATATTCATATTCGGTGCGACGACTCTGTTGTGCGGGCGGAAAACAAAGGGAAGAGGAAGGAAGAAACAGGCTATCGCTTCTTTCTTCGTCGCGCGCGTGGATACGCTCCATATCCGGTCCCTTTGCCATTCGATTCCAAACCCACCCTTGCTGTCGGCGGCGAGTTGAAAAACACTTTTTGTCTCACGCGTGATCGTTATGCATTCCTGAGTCAGCATATCGGTGATATGGAAAATATCGAAGTGTATGAATCGTTCGAGCAAAACGTCGGACACCTTTCGCGTTTGTTCCGGGTTCAACCCGAGCTGCTTGCCTACGATATGCATCCCAATTATTTCACAACCCAATGGGCGCAGCGTTCGACGTTGAACGCGCAACGTATTCCCATCCAACATCACCATGCGCACATAGCCTCCTGCATGGCGGATAACAAACTGGATAATAGAAATATGATTGGCTTGTCATTTGACGGGACAGGATACGGAACCGATGGCGCGATCTGGGGCGGAGAGGCATTACTCGCTTCTTACACAGATTTTGAGCGGGTTGCCCATCTTGAGTATCTGCCACTCCCCGGAGGTGACTCTGCCATCCGCAACCCCTGGCGGGTTGCGGTGGGTTACGCGGAGTCGCTTGGGTTGGACATCGCCGATCTGCCTTTCCTTGAATCCATTGACGCGCAAGCCGTTGATATTGTCCGCAAACAGGTGCAAAAGAACCTGAACACGCCGTTGACTTCGAGCATGGGCCGCTTGTTCGACGCAGTAGCCGCTTTGATCGGAATCAGGAATCAGGTCACGTATGAGGCGCAAGCCGCGATGGAGATGGAGGTCTTGTCAAAGGGTTTCCTGAGCGAGGCGAGTCCATATCCTCTTGAAATGGAAGATGGAATAATTCGAGTTGGTGAACTTCTTAAACATGTCATTCAAGATGTAAAATCGAATCAACCGGCAGGTTTGATCGGCGCACGCTTTCATCATGCAGTCTGTGTAATGGCGGTTGACATCAGCAGGAAGATTCGTCAAAGAACAGGGATAAAAGAAGTGGTTCTTTCGGGTGGCGTTTGGCAAAATCAGGTATTGTTTGATCTCACGTGTGCGGGTTTATTGCGCGAAAATTTTATCGTTTATACTCATCAACAAACGCCTGCCAACGATGGCGGTCTCGCGCTTGGGCAGGCTGTAATCGCCAATTTCCAATAGCTTCGGAGGTTTCACATGTGTCTTAGTATCCCCGGCAAGATTACGGAAATTTATGAAGATGGCTCGCTTAAAATGGGCAAGGTGGACTTTGGCGGTGTGATCAAGGAAGTTTGTCTTGACTATGTCCCGGAGGCGCAAACGGGACAATATGTATTGATCCACGTTGGCTTTGCCATCAGCGTATTGGATGAAGATGAAGCGATGGAACGCTTGAGCACCATCCGCGAAATCGCTGAATTTGAAGATGAATTAAACTCCGATGAAGTACGTTGACGAATATCGCGACCCGGCGCAAGTCAAGGCTTTGCTTGGAGAGATCGGCAGGGTTATCACTCATCCATGGACGCTCATGGAAATCTGCGGTGGGCAGACTCACGCCTTCCTTCATCATGGCCTCGACGATATGCTGCCTGGTGGGATTGAGCTGGTGCACGGGCCGGGTTGCCCGGTCTGTGTCACACCGTTGGAACAAATCGATAAGGCCCTGATGATTGCCGCACGCCCTGAGGTCATCTTCACATCGTATGGCGATATGCTGCGTGTACCCGGCTCCACTGTTGACCTGTTCAACGTACGCGCAAAGGGCGGCGACGTGCGCGTGGTCTATTCGCCGCTTGAGTCGTTGAAGATCGCGCAAGCCAATCCCGATAAACAAGTTGTCTTTTTTGCGATTGGTTTTGAAACCACCGCGCCGCCGAATGCGATGGCTGTCTTGCAAGCCAGGCAGCGCGGCATAAAGAACTTCTCTGTTTTGGTGTCGCATGTCTGTGTGCCGCCTGCCATGGAGGCTGTTTTGGGTTCAAAACATAACCGCGTGCAGGCCTTTCTCGCTGCAGGGCACGTCTGTGCGGTGATGGGCTATCACGAATATCCGCCCCTTGCCGAGAAATACAAAGTGCCGATTGTCATCACAGGTTTTGAGCCAGTGGATTTATTACGCGGCGTGCTGGCAGCAGTCAAGCAATTGGAGGTGGGTAAAGCCGAAGTCGAAAATGCCTATGAGCGCGCAGTGACCTTTGAGGGCAACCAGCCCGCACAAAAAGTGATGGGCACTGTCTTTCAACCTGTTGACCGAAAATGGCGCGGCATTGGCATGATCCCCCAAAGTGGGTTGGGTTTGCGCCCTGAATTTGAATCCCTGGATGCAGAAACGCGTTTTTCTGTCGGTGAGATCGTCACGCAGGAATCGCCTTTATGCATCGCAGGCGAAATTTTGCAGGGTTTGAAGAAACCGCCGCAATGCTCCGCATTTGGAAGGAAGTGTATGCCGCAATCTCCGCTTGGCGCGCCGATGGTTTCAGCCGAAGGCGCGTGCTCGGCATATTACAAATATCATCGGGATGTGATTTATGGATGACCTGGATTTTATAGGATACACATGCCCTGTGCCGATCCGCCCAACGGATACAGTTGTGCTGGGGCACGGCTCCGGCGGGACTTTGAGCCGCGACCTGCTCAACAGGTTGTTTCTACCCGAATTAGGGAAAGCCGCCCCGCGCGCGCTGGACGATTCTGCTGTGGTTGTGATGGACGGTCAACGATATGCGCTCACAACCGACTCGCATGTTGTCTCGCCCTTGTTTTTTCCAGGCGGTGATATAGGACGATTGGCAATCTGTGGAACGGTCAACGACCTTGCGATGTCCGGCGCGACTCCAGTTGCATTGACCTGCGGCTTTGTTTTGGAGGAAGGTCTGTCGTTTGATATTTTGCAGCAAATTGTAAAGTCCATGCAGGATGCGGCGAAGGAAGCGGGAGTCTATATCGCGGCAGGCGATACGAAGGTGGTACAAAAAGGCGGCGCGGATAAATTGTTTATCAATACCTCTGGGATTGGAAAGATAAATGATGGTATCAACATTTCTGGCGCGAATGCGAAAGATGGGGATGTAATTATTGTTTCAGGAACCATTGGAGATCATGGTATTGCTGTTTTATCTGCGCGTGAAAATTTGGGATTTGAAACAACACTTGAAAGTGACGTCGCCCCGCTGAATCATCTTGTGCAGGCGATGATGAACGCTGGTGAAATCCATGTTCTGCGCGATCCCACCCGCGGCGGATTGGCTACCTCCCTTGTTGAAATTTCCGAGCAATCCAATGTCACGATCGAACTTGATGAAACTACCTTACCAGTGAAACCCGCTGTAAAAGCCGCCTGTGAAATGCTTGGATTTGATCCCTTGTATGTGGCGAATGAAGGGAAGCTGGTTGCATTTGTGAAAGAAAATGACGCTGAAAAAGTTTTGGGTGTGATGAAGAAAAATAATTATGGCGGGGATGCTACCATAATCGGGAAAGTGATTGGGGTTGGAAAAGCTCAGGTTAGGATGCGAACCGCGATCGGGGGAACGAGATTGGTGGATATGCTGCCTGGGGAAATGCTGCCGAGGATTTGCTAATTCCCTTGATATTTGGTTAATTCGGTGTATTGCGGATGCCTGCGGATATATGCCGCAGCATATGAACACATCGGGATTACTCTCAAAGACTTTGCTTTTGCAAATTCAAGACCTGCCTGGGTTAATTTCCCGGCCATGCCCTGTCCCCTCAATTCGGGGTGGACTCCCACGTGCGTGATGACAAAAGTATCTTTATCTTGAATATAGTCCAACTTTGAAAGCAGACCGTTGACCGATACTTCAAAGCATCTTTCTGATTCGTTGTTGATGATTTTAAAGTCTTCAAGATTAATATTCATTATGGAACCTTATTTCTGTTTCTCGCGTGCAATGACCGCGATATATTCCATGATGATCTTCAAACCTGCGAAGACCGTGGATTCTGATGGGTCAAGCGGAGGCGCAATTTCAACCACATCCAGGCCAACAAGCGGGAGACCCTGCATGGATTTGAGCAGAGTTAATATATCGCGTGAAGTGAGCCCGCCAAATTCAGGGATGCCTGTACCAGGCGCAGCGGATGGGTCAAGGCAGTCAATATCAAGTGAAATGTGGATCGCATCGCAATCGTTGAGGATATTGCGGATGCTGTCCGCTGTTTTTCTCATGCCGCGCTCTGCCACGTCTGAGGCGGTGTAGACGTGCATGCCGCTGTTTTCGATGATGTCAATCTCCTGGTCCTCCCACGAGCGCAAGCCCACCATGCAAACATCCCGCGGCTCGATGCCAAATTCCAGGCCGCGCCGCATGACCGCCGCATGGGAGAGTTTTGAACCGTCAAATTCATCGCACAGGTCGGGGTGGGCATCCACCCAAAGCACGCCGAGGCGCTGATTTTTGTAACGCTGGCGTTGTCCCTCAAGGATCGGAATGGTCACAGAATGGTCACCGCCCAGAAGAATCGGCATATTGGATAGGGTCGCTACTCGTTGGCGCACCAGGTTGAAGTCCGATTCGGGGCGAATGATCGTGATATCCCCCAGATCGCAAATAGTTAAATCTTTCAGGCGAGTCCTGTCCTCGCTAAAGGGAGTCAAGTGTCGTGACCAGAATCGCAGGCGTTCGGGGGCAAGAGCCGCACCTTTTCTTGCGCTGGCCAGCCCATCAAAAGGAATGCCGATCATGCTGAAATCGGTTTGCTCGGGGGTGAGGTCTGGGCGGTGCAGGTCGCCCCATAATCCGTGAGTGCCTTCAATGGTCATGCTAATCTCCTGTAGGTCCCCATTGTACTCTCGAAAATAACCTCATTGACCCGCGTTCCGTTTGCTTTTACAATGTTAATATGACCTCGCTCTTCGCTGGCTTTTTTCGCCCCGACCATGACCCTCCACACACAGGCTTAGTCCGTGTGTAGTTTAACTTTAAGTATTTAACTTTCGGAGGAAAAAATCATGCCTACCCCTATTATTTCGAAACGCGCACCGATCTATGCCGATATTCCCGATGAAAAGTGGAACGATTGGCGCTGGCAATTAAGTCACCGCTTGAACACCGCTGAAGACATCGAAAAAGTGATTCCGTTGACCGACTCGGAACGCAAGGCTTTGCAAACACAAGGTTTGTTCCGTGTGGATGTGACACCCTACTTTATCTCCCTGATCGACCCTGATGATCCCAATGACCCCGTCCGCAAACAGATTATTCCCGTAGCGGAGGAGATGAATGCTTTCACTTCCATGATGGAAGATTCGCTTGCGGAGGATCGCCACTCTCCCGTGCCAGGGCTGGTTCACCGCTATCCTGACAGGGTGCTTATGCTGGTAACGACTCAGTGCGCCTCGTACTGCCGTTATTGCACGCGCTCGCGCATCGTCGGCGATCCCGGGCAAACCTTCAACCGCCAGGATTTTGAGATGCAGATCGAATATCTCAAACACACACCGCAAGTGCGTGACGTGCTGCTCTCCGGTGGTGATCCACTCGTACTGGCTCCCAAGATCCTGGAAGAGTTGCTTACCCGCCTGCGCGAGATCCCGCATATTGAAATTATACGCATCGGGTCGCGTGTGCCGGTCTTCATGCCGATGCGTGTGACCCAGGAACTGTGCGACATGCTCGCCAAGTTCCATCCGTTGTGGTTGAATATTCACGTCAACCACCCGAATGAGATTTCCAAAGAACTGGCCGAAGCCTGTGACCGCATGACTCGCGTAGGCATCCCGCTTGGAAATCAATCCGTGCTTTTGGCCGGCGTAAATGACTGTGTTCATATGCAGCGTGAATTGGTTCAGAAACTTACCCGCATCCGTGTGCGCCCATATTACCTGTATCAATGCGACCTTGTGGAGGGCTCCGGTCACTTCCGCACGCCCGTTGCAAAAGGCATTGAGATCATCGAAGGCTTGCGCGGACATACATCCGGATACGCCGTTCCGCAATTTATTGTGGATGCGCCCGGCGGCGGCGGAAAGATTCCCATCATGCCGAACTACATGTTGAGCATGTCAGACCATAAAGTCATCGTGCGCAACTATGAAGG
>CAZEGE010000135.1:0-7604 GCA_964511765.1 uncultured Anaerolinea sp. | reverse complement strand
CACCACACTACCCCTGTCTTTGTTTATGTTTTGGATTTTCGCAAATGATAAAGATTACTCCCTTGCGCCGAACGATCCGGCACTTGGCACAACGCTTGCGAATGGAGGGCGAAACTTTCATGAAAAACTCCTTGCTTGCGGCTGTCCTTTTGACAGCCAAAGGTCTGATTATACTGTTTGTTTTACAAATCGTCCATACTTTTTCGGTCGTCTGCGAGGTTCACAGGACAGTCAGGACGAGAGGTGCTCCTTCGGTGACGGCCACCGTATGTTCAAAATGCGCCGTCAAAGACCCATCAGCAGAGACAACCGTCCATTGGTCGGGCAGGACGCGAGTTTCATGCGTCCCGATAAGCACCATTGGCTCCAAGGCGATGGTTACGCCCGGGCGAAGAAAAATGCCGCTACCCGCCACGCCGATATTTGGCACTTGCGGGCCTTCGTGCATTTCCTTCCCGACGCCATGCCCCGTATATTCACGGGTTACCTGGAGACTATTGCTTTCCACATAATTCTGTATCGCCGCCGAAACATCACCTGTGCGTTTGCCTTTGCGCATATTTTCAATTCCAGCAAACAAAGCGCCTTCGGTAACTTGGAGCAGTTTCGCAGCTTCGGGAGAGATCTCCCCTACTCCGGCAGTGAAAGCGGAGTCTGCCACGAAACCTTCAAAGATGGTGCCGCAGTCTATTGAAACAATATCCCCTTCCTTCAACTTGCGTTTCGGGTGAGGGACACCATGCACCATCTCGTCATTGATACAGACCGTGATGGATGCAGGAAACGGCGGGCGGCCATACCCTTTGAATGGCGAAACACAGCCGTATGACTTCAGCACTTCCTCAGCAGCCGCGTTGAGGTCCGCTGTTGTCACACCTGATTGTAAACGTTCTCTTACCGTAGCCAGAACGGTTGCGTTGATGCGCCCTGCTTCCCGCATGATCTTAAGCTGCGCAGGCGTTTTAATATTGATCTGCCGTTCCTGACTCATTCAAACCTACTTTTCAACAGAGCAATTTGCGGCTCTGCATACTCACAATTAATTTATTTATTCAAGGCCGAGAGCAGTTCCTCGGTCACCTGCTCCACGGTTTGTGTTCCATCAATCTCGAACAATTTTCCGTCTTTGCGATAATACTCAACCAGAGGCATGGTCTGTTCGAGATAAACATGAATCCGTTTTTTAACCATTTCAACCTTATCATCATCACGCTGATATAGTTCCGAGCCATCGATATCGCAGACACCGGTCATTTTTGGCGGATTGAATATCTGATGGTAAATATGGCCTTGCTCGCGACAGGTCCAGCGTCCGCCTATACGATTAACCAGGACCGACTCGGCTGCAGTGATATAAGGAACTGCTTTTACTTCATCGCCAAAATCAGCAAGTGTCTTCTTAAGTGCATCAGCCTGGGCCGGGGTGCGGGGAAATCCATCCAGAATTGCACCAGCTTTACAGTCCGGACGGGAGATGCGGTCACGGATCATCTTTATGGTCACATCATCCGGTACCAGTTCGCCTTTATCCATGAAGGAGTTGGCCAGTCTGCCAAGCTCTGTTTGATTTTTAAGGTTCTCGCGGAAAAGGTCTCCTGAAGAGATGTGTGCGAGTTTTGTTTTTTCAGCCAAAATCTTGGCCTGGGTTCCTTTACCAACACCGGGGGGACCGAGCAGGACGATAAAGGTCGACATTATGATTCCTTATCGCACCAGCAATGAGTCTTGATAGCCATGCAGCTTGAGCTCGGCATCGATGTTTTGGAAAGTATCCCGCACCACACCGACCACGATGAGCAAACCGGATGACGAAACAAGGAAAATACCGGTCTGCGAACTGGCAGCACCGAGGTTAAAAAGCTTCAATAACAAGCCGAGTAAAAACGGCATGATCGCAACAATGCCCAGGAACACTGCGCCCACCAGGGTAATACGCCTCTGGACTGTGCTCAAATATTTTTGTGTTGGAGCCCCGGTGTGTACGCCCGGCACGGTTGCGCCAACTTTCTTCAGGTTATCGCCATAATTCTGCTGATCGAACAATACCGAGGTGTAGAAGAACGTGAAGATAACCACCATGAAGAAGTAGACCGTCCAGTAGCCCCAGTTACTCGTACCAGTGGCGCCGAAGAAATTCTGCATCCCAACAAAGAAATCGGCGATGGCTTTATTTGCGCTTTGCGTAAAATAGCTGGCGACGATGGTTGGAAATTGTAGAATGGCGCTTGCAAAAATCAATGGGATCATGCCAGAAAGGTTGACCATCAATGGCAGGGTACCTTTGACCGGCATGGACATACGGCTGCCCATGCGCCGTCCAGGGTACATGACCGGCACATTGCGGCGTCCCTGTTGAACAAAGACGATGGCGAATACTGTCAGCACAATGATCACAATGGTGAAAATGAGCATGAACCAGCGCGTCTCTTGATCCGCCAGCAGCGAGGCCAGGTTTGAAGGCATTTGCGAAACGATACCCGCAAAGATGACCAGGGAAAGCCCCTGTCCGCGAATTCCATATTCTGAAATCAGTTCACCTAACCAGATGGCGAACATGGTACCGGCTGTCATTGCGATCAGGACCGTCAATGATTGCAGCCATGATTGCGCTGAGAAGGAAAAAGGCAGGATGGCCTGTCCGATGGCTTGAATTGACAGGGAGTTGAAAATATTGATCTGGCCGATCGCAGAGAGCGCAGCCATCGGCACGGCAAGATAGTACGTCCATTTTTCCTGCCAGCGGCGGCCTTCACGAGGATCCTCCTGCATTTTGCGCTGCAAGGAAGGGATGATTGGAATTAACAATTGTAGAATGATCTGGGCGGTGATGTAGGGATAAACACCCATTGATAACAATGAAAAATTTGAAACCGTGCCGCCTGAAAGCAAATCAAGGAAGCCGAGGAAATTTCCCTGACCCGCAGATGAGCTGCGGAATGCAGCGAGTATCTCAAAGTTTACACCGGGGGCGGGTACATTCGCCGCAAGCCTATAAAGCGCCAGGATTGCGAAAGTGACGATCAGCTTTCGGCGAATATCTTCCGATTTCCAAAGGTAACGCCAGCCTGAAAAGGTATTCTTCATGCAAAGTATCCTTTAATACGGATTAGGCGATCAACTCAACAGTGCCGCCAGCCTTTTCGATCTTGGCTTTGGCGCCAGCGCTGACGCGATGTACGCGAATCTTGAGGGCAACCGCCATCTCGCCCCGACCAAGAATAACAATGGGGTTGCGTGTATCGCGCAGGAGATGTGCTTTTTCAAGGGTTTCCAGAGTGACTTCCTCATTAGCCTTGAAGGCCTGTGAAAGTTGATCGAGGTTCACCTCGTTATAGAAAACCTGGTTGGGCGGGGTAAAGCCTTCACCACGGATAAAGGGCAGACGGCGGAAAAACGGCAGGTTGCCCCCCTGGCGATAAGCGTGACCGCCTTCACCGGAGCGTGAGCCCTGTCCCTTGGTACCGCGGCCAGCAGTCTTACCCTGCCCCGCTGAGATACCGCGTCCCACCCGCTTCTTATTCTTTTTAGACCCAACATTGGGTACAAGATCGTGTAGTTTCATATCTGGTTACCTACTCTTCGATCTTGAGCAAATGGATGATCTTATTCACCATACCGCGCAATGCGGGGGTATCCTTATGCTCAACAGTTTGATGTAAACGACGCAGACCCAGCGCCTTGACTGTGGCTTTTTGATCCTTGGGAAAACCAATATCACTCTTAATCCAGGTCACACGTAATGTCTTGCCGGAAGAAGTTTCCTTGTTAGGCATGCTGCTTCCTCCGTTCCCAAAATGGCATTAGATCTTCGACACGCTTGCCACGACGAGCTGCTTCAAGAGCGGGTGAGCGCAAACCATCCAGGGCATCGAAAGTGGCCATGACCACGTTCAGAACATTCGCGCTTCCCATGGATTTGGTGAGGATATCGCGCACACCAGCCAATTCCAACACAGCGCGTACGCCGCCTGCGGCAATAACTCCGGTACCAGCTGAAGCGGGTTTGAGGAATACTCGCGCCCCAGCCACTTTACCCAATGATTCATGAGGGATGGTGGTGCCAGAGACATTTACCAGGCGCAGATCCTTGCGAGCGCGCTCAGAAGCCTTACGCATCGCATCCGGAACTGCATTCGCCTTGCCGACGCCCATACCAACGGTGCCCTTCTTATCGCCGACAACAACGGTCACGCGGAAGCGAAAGCGGCGTCCGCCCTTGACGACTTTCGCAACGCGGGCGATTTCGATCACGCGTTCTTCAAAGGCGTCCTGAGTCTCATACTGTTGTTTTTCAGTAAATTTATTTTCTGCCATATCTTTCTCCATGTAGCAACGAACCCAGGTCCGTTGCAGAACACTTTAGAATTGCAGGCCGCCTTCGCGCGCACCATCGGCCAAAGCCTTGACGCGCCCGACATAACGAAAGCCACCTCGGTCAAACACGACGGAAGATATTCCCTTGGAGATGGCACGTTCAGCAACTGCCTTTCCAATGACTTTCGCCTGTTCTGTTTTCTTCAAACCCTTCATTTTTTCACGCAGGTCTTTATCGATCGTGGAGGCTGAGATCAGGGTGTTTCCCTGAACATCATCGACGATCTGGGCATATATGCCGGTGAGACTCTTGAATACATTCAAACGAGGACGACTCGGCGTGCCAGAAACATGCTTGCGAACGCGGACATGACGGCGCTCACGAGCGAGGGATCGACTCTTATTAGCCATGGATTACTTGGCTCCTTTCCCGGCTTTGCCAGCTTTGCGGCGAACCCGCTCGCCAAGATAACGCAATCCCTTGCCATGATATGGTTCCGGCGGGCGCACCTTGCGAACGTTCGCAGCCACCTGGCCGACCAGTTCTTTATCGAAGCCCAGCACCTTGATCTGGCGGGTCTTCGCATCCGTTTCAAATGACACGCCCTCTGGAGGATCCATCTTAACCGGGTGTGAATAACCAACAAACAGGGCAAGTTTCTTTCCTTCCATTTCAGCGCGATATCCTACGCCTTCCACTTCCAGGATAACTTCAAAACCCTTATTAACGCCATGAACCATATTCGCGAGCACGGCGCGTGTAGTGCCATGCAGGGCGCGTTCCGCAGGATCTTCTGAATTGCGGGTGATGTTCAACTGGTTATTCTCCATTTTGATACCGATCAAACTGGAAAATTCCCGTTGCAATTCGCCTTTCGGACCCTTGACACGAACGTTGGAACCCTTCAGTTCCACTTGCACGCCACTGGGAATATCTACAGGTAAACGACCAATGCGAGACACAATAAACCTCCTACCACACCTTGCAGATGATCTCGCCGCCCACGCCCAACTGTCGAGCGCGTACGCCGGTCATAACACCCTTGGGGGTTGAAAGAATGGCAACGCCAATTCCAGAAAGCACCCAGGGGATGTCCGTCTTCTTGGTGTAGATGCGGCGGCCTGGTCTGCTGACGCGTTCCAAACCAGAGAGCACTGCGCGTCGCTGGCGGCGTTCGCCAACATACTTTATCTTCACACGCAGAACCTTTTGAACCTCGTGTTCACCATCCACCACTTCGAAACCTTCGAGAAAGCCTTCATCTTTTAAGATTTTGGCGATCTCTACTTTAATCTTTGAGTTGGGCATTGCAACCTGGGCATGGCCTGCCAGCACAGCATTGCGAATGCGAGTCAACATATCAGCGATCGGATCAGTAAATGACATGATTTACCTCCACCTGGGGCTACCAGGACGCCTTTACGACGCCAGGGATTTTGCCCGTCAACGCCAGTTCACGGAAGCAAATGCGGCACAAACCAAAGCGACGAATATAACCACGCGGGCGTCCACAACGCTGACAACGATTACGCACCTGCACAGCGTAGCGGCGGCGCAACTCACGATATTGCATACATTTCTTTGCCATAGGTTAAGCTTCCTTCTTGCTACTGAACGGCATTCCGAGCAATTGCAACAATGCGCGCGCCTCATCATCATTATTGGCAGAGGTCACAATGGTGATCTCCATACCGCGCAATTTATCAATTTTGTCATACTCGATTTCAGGAAAAACCAATTGATCCTTAAGACCGAGGGTGTAATTTCCACGACCATCAAAAGCATTCGCCGACACACCTCTAAAATCACGCACGCGAGGCAGGGCAATATTCAAAAGACGGTCAAGAAAGGCCCACATGCGTGCGCCACGCAGGGTCACTTTGGCGCCTATCAAACGGCCTTCACGCAATTTAAAGTTCGCGATGCTCTTGCGGGCTTTCGTCTGCACCGGCTTCTGAGTGGTAATCTGCATCAAATCTGCCGTGGCGGCATCGAGAACTTTGGGATTATCCATAGCTTCCCCGAGACCAATATTCACGACAACCTTTTCCACACGCGGCACCTGCATCACGTTCTTTAAACCGAACGATTTGAACAGGGCCGGGGCTACTTCCTTGTTATAGAGTTCTTGCATTCTGTTCATCTTAATTCGCTCCACGGCCTAGTCAATCGTGGCCTCACAATTCTTGCAAACACGATGAGCGCCATCATCATCCCGTTGAACGCCCACGCGGGTGGGCTCGCTGCATTTCGGGCAAACCAGCATCACATTTGAAATATCCACTGGACCCTCAAATTGGATGCGACCCGGATTTATATTGCGACCCGCCTGGGTCTGCACCTGCTTTTGATGCTTGACGCGAATATTCACACCCTGCACAACTATGCGGCGGTCGTCCAGGATCACATTGATGACCTCGCCTCGCTTGCCTTTATCTTCGAGGCGGCCGCTGATCACTTCCACTGTATCGCCTTTGCGAATCTTAACTTTCATTCTTTGCTCCTACAGCACTTCCGGGGCAAGCGACACGATCTTCATATAGCCCATATCACGCAATTCACGTGCCACGGGCCCAAAGATACGAGTGCCCCTCGGGTTTTCGCCATCAGCATCCAGAATGACCGCGGCGTTATCATCAAAGCGGATGTACGAACCATCTTCGCGGCGCCATTCCTTCGTGCAGCGCACAATGACGGCTTTCACAACTTCACTTTTCTTCACAGAACCTTGCGGTGCTGCTGCTTTCACGGTTGCGACCACGATATCACCAATGGATCCGTACTTGCGGCGGGAACCACCAAGCACATGAATGACAAGCAGTTCACGTGCGCCAGTGTTATCGGCAACTTTCAATCGAGACTCATGCTGAATCATGGCTTATTCTCCCACACCCTGATCAGCGGTGCGTGTCTCACGCTTCAAAACAGACTCAACAGCCCAGCGTTTATCGCGCGACAACGGGCGGGTTTCAACAATCTGAACCTCGTCACCCATCTGACAGCCGATCTCGTCATGTGCCTTCACCCGCATGCTCGAAAAAACCACCTTTTTGTAAAGAGGATGGCGGAACTTGCGAGTGATTTCCACCACAACAGTTTTTGTCATTTTATTGCTGGTAACAACACCAGTCAGTCGACGACGATTGTTCATTTTGCACCTTCCACAACAGCGGCGCGCTCAGTCTCGCGCAGGATTGTTTCCATGCGAGCGATATCACGGCGCAAAAATGTCAGGCGGCTGGAGTCAGTCAACTGACCCGTTACCTGTTGAAAACGCAGCTTCATCATC
>CAZEGE010000134.1:5051-7657 GCA_964511765.1 uncultured Anaerolinea sp. | reverse complement strand
TTGCTGGGTGTGCCGCCTGAAAAATTAGATCTTTTTGAAAAACGTGCAAAGGAACTGCGTCAACCTGTGTGGATAATCGGGGAAGTACGAGCCCCTTGCGGGGATGATACAGGGCGAAGTATAGAGGTCGAAGCGTAAATGTTCCGCATTGGCATATTTGAATTAACCCTTACCTGTGGATTAATTATTATCCTAATCATCATTCCAATCCTCGTCTCTCGATATTATGCGCGCATGGAAAAGCGATTGAAGGATATCGAGAAAAAGATCGATAAGAGGAAATAATCATAATGACGGGATTATTACACGCGGTCACAACCGCATTCTTAATACATCAGGTACAATAAAGGAAAGAGAAAAAGTCAACAAACACCATGTCTGAAATTCCCATAGAAACAAATTTTAGCGGCGGTCTGATCGCCATTGCCTTTTTGCTGTTATTGAACGGCGTACTATCCATGGCAGAAACCGCTCTGCCATCTGTAAGAAAATCAAGACTGCAAATCCAGCATAGCAAAGGGGATGATCGCGCGGGTATCGTTCTCAGACTTTCTGAGAAACCAAATCAATTCCACTCTGTCATTCAAATTGGTATCACCTCCATAGACCTGATCATCGGTGCACTGAGAGCCGCAACGCGGGGCGTTTGGGATAAGAGACGGATAAAAGCTATCCGTCAGGAAGAGTTAGGATGAGTTCCTGGAACGAAATTCTGGTTATTGCAATATTGATTTTAGTTAATGGTATTCTGGCAATGTCAGAAGCGGCGCTTGTAGCTTCCCGAAAGGCACGGCTTCAAAATCGTGTCAATGAGGGTGACAACGCATCGCTTGCAGCCTTAAAACTAATCGAAAGGCCAAACGTTTTCCTGTCAACCATTCAGATCGGGATAACATTGATCGGCGTGCTTGCAGGCGCGCTTGGCGGCGCAACATTAGCTGAAACACTGGCTGTGTCATTGGCAAAAATCCCTGTGGTCAGTGAGTACAGCGAATCGCTTGCGCTGGGTATAGTTGTAGTGGTGATCACCATTCTATCCTTGTGGTTGGGGGAATTGGTTCCAAAGCGATTGGGCTTGCACAGCCCGGAGCAGATCGCGCGTGTTGTTGCTGGCCCCATGCTATTGATATCACGAATATTCTCGCCGTTTATCAGTTTAATGAGCTGGGCGACAGACTTGGTAATACGCCTGATCGGTGTGGAGCCTTCCCTTGAACCGCCCATTACAGAAGAAGAATTACAGGTATTGATCGATCAAGGCACGCAGGCGGGCGTCTTCGAAGAATCGGAACAGGATATGGTGGAGGGTATTTTCAGCCTGGGCGACTCGCGCGTGTATTCATTGATGACGCCACGCACAGAACTTGTCTGGCTGGATGTAACCGACTCGGTCGAAGAGATCAGGCAAAAAATTGCCGAATGCCCATATTCGCGTTTTCCCGTCAGGGAGGATTCTCTTGAAACCATACTGGGTATTGTCAAATCGCGCGATCTTTTGGTGGACAGCCTGTCTGGCAAAGAGATCGACCTGAGAGCCTTGCTCAAGCCGGCGTATTTTATTCCTGAGACCATGTTCGCTTCCCACGCATTGGAACTCTTTAAAGAAAAAAACACGGAACTGCTCCTGGTGGTCGATGAGTTTGGGGGGCTGCAAGGCTTGCTGACCATTAACGATGTTTTGGAAGAGATCGTCGGCGCCATGGAGTTTGAAGAACCTCAAGCGACTCAGAGGCAGGATGGGTCATGGTTATTGGACGGCATGTTGGAGGTGGATGAATTCAAGGAACTATTCGATTTCAATTCACTACCGCACGAGGATGAATATGAGACCCTAAGTGGTTTCGTTATGGCTTCACTCGGACGCATGCCGCAAGCCGCCGACCAATTCGAGTGGAGTGGCTATCGCTTCGAGGTGATGGATATGGACGGCCGCCGCGTGGACAAGGTTCAGGTCACGACCCTGCCGAAACCGCCTGTGGCGTAAACAAAGGACAACCATGAGTGCGTATGTAGTCGTAGATATTGAAGTAACCGACCCTGAAGGGTACAAGGAATATGTCAAAGTGGCGCCGCAAACGGTTGAATTATATGGAGGAAAATACGTCGCTAGAGGCGGGCATAACGAAACCCTCGAGGGTAAATGGCAGGCCAAGCGGCTGGTCATCCTCGAGTTCCCGTCTGTGGAGCAGGCAAAAAAGTGGTTGGATTCACCCGAATATGCCCCCGCTCGAAAACTACGCCATCAATATGCCCGCACGAACATGGTCGTGGTTGAAGGCCTGTAATTGTTCGATGGTATAATCTTCGCCCGTATGACTCTAGAACCTTCCTCCAGCAAAACAAAAGTCTGTCCCACCTGCGGCACGCGTCTGAGCGAGAACGCCGCGCGCTGTCTCGTTTGTGGAACAGAATTCAGCGCGCGCCCCGAACCGAAAGTTGTCAAGAAAGCGGAAAAATCGGTGCGGGCAAGCCGCATGCCAGAGATTCGTTTGAGCCTGCCGGCTGCAGTAGGCGTGCTGGCAATTGTGATCATCATCGCAGCCGCCATCACATTCTTTGCTGTGCCAAAAGATGAAGCTGCATTCTCGGCAGTAGATACCCCCACC
>CAZEGE010000134.1:0-4951 GCA_964511765.1 uncultured Anaerolinea sp. | reverse complement strand
GATGCCACCAAACAGGCTTGTGAAACGGTTCCGATCACTGTGCAGGATGGCGATACACTCTCGAGCATTTCCTTAAACTATGCCGTGTCCATGGATGCGATCAAGGAATTCAACGGCCTGACAACCGATAATGTTTTCGTTGGATCGAATTTACTCATCCCGCTTTGTATGCGCGCCGCAACCCCCGGCCCTACGCCCACGGCGACGATTCCGCCTCCCTACCCCGCCCCGAACCTGCTCCTGCCTGCGGACGGCGCCGCCTTCACCCTGGCGAATGACGTGGTCACATTGCAATGGGCCTCGGTCGGCGCACTGCGCGACGGCGAGGCCTATCAGATCACCGTGGAAGATGTCACTGCCAACCAGACCAGCCGCCTGACAGACTATGTGACTGATACGAAATACATTGTGCCATCCTCCTTCCGACCGAAGGATAACGTGGCGCACGTTCTGCGTTGGTGGGTCACACCCGTCCGTCAGGCCGGTGTGGACGACCAGGGTCAGCCGATTTGGGTTGCCTCCGGCTCAGTCAGCGAGAAGCGCGTCTTCACCTGGGTGGGAGTGGCCGTTCAAGGCACGCCCAATCCCTAGGTCAGAAACCGAAGCGTTTTTCATCCCACTCTCTGTCAAGAAAGCGGCAGAGAGTTTTTTGAAGACCGTCATGTTTTCATTTCGTGTAAAATTCCAAAAAGATATATAAATCAACACGGAGGTAAAACGCATGATTAGGACGCTATTGAAGATATTCTTTATATTGATCATCCTCTCCGGCGGAATTTGGACTTTGCAAGGCCTCAACCTTCTGCCCGGCACATTTATGCGCGGCAACCCGCAATGGATTATCAATGGCGGCATTACCATGCTGATCGGCGCAGGATTATTCTGGTTGGTAAATCGCAAAAAATGACGGCTGAATTCATAAGTGTAGGCAACAAGGTTAAAATTTACCTCGACTCGAAGTTTGGAGAACATGAAGATTGGTACGAAGGCACGGTCTTCAAAATAGACCCATACTCCGAGCATCGTAATTTCTATTGGGTGGAGTTAAGCGCCGAGGCGCAAGCCATGTTGGGTATGAAACAAATTTCAGTATTCAACCCAAGGAATATTCACAAAATAGGATGAAGACACCTTCCATCATTCAGCTGCTCGAAAAAGCCATCGCCTCCCGCCTGGCCTTGATGAACTCAGGCCACGAATCGGCCTTCCGCCTCTTCAACGGATTCGCCGAAGGCTGCCCTGAGCTCGTGTTGGATGTTTACGGACATACGCTCCTCATCCATAACTATGCCGATCACCCTGAACAGGGCGCATGGCTTGTTCAGGAAGCGCAGCAATTCCTAACGACTTCCCTGCCCTGGCTTCGCGCAGGAATTGTTAAAACCCGCAACGGGGCAACACACGAAGATAAATGCGGAAAACTTTTGTTCGGCACGGAGTTGGACCGCAAGGTAAAAGAACACGGCGTCTGGTACGCCATTAACCTGGCCCTAAATCGCGATTCAAGCCTTTATCTCGACACACGCATTCTACGCAAGTGGCTGATCGAAAATCTAAAAGATAAATCCGTCCTGAACACCTTCGCCTACACAGGCAGTTTCGGGGTCGCCGCGCTCAAAGGCGGAGCCAGCCACGTGGTGCAAATTGACTTAAACCGCGAGTTCCTTAATCTCGCCAAAGACTCTTATTCACTCAATGGCCTTCCCATTAAGAAAGGAAGTTTCATCTCGAGGGACTTCTTCGAGCAGGTTGGCAATATGAAGCGCGAAAATAAATTCTTCGACTGTGTCATCATGGACCCTCCATTTTTTTCGTCCACTGCCAGAGGCAAAGTGGACCAGGAGAATGGCATTGCGCGGCTCATCAATAAAGTGCGCCCGCTGATCAACAACGGCGGCACGCTGATTGCGGTCAATAACGCGCTTTACGTCAGCGGGAAGGAATATATCCAAACGCTTGAAGGACTTTGCCAGGATGGATATTTGAGGGTCAAGGAAATAATCCCCGTACCAGAAGATTTCACGGGTTACAACAGGGTTGGCCAGCCCATCAGCGACCCAAGTCCATTCAATCATTCCACCAAGATCGTGGTTTTGGGTGTAAAGAAAAAGCAGGTCGCGTTTTAGAACGCGACCTGCCGATTATTACTATGGTCTCCACGAAGGCGCATACCAATCATAATCTGTGGATAACCCCGGCGCCTGCAAGATCTCCTGGTCCAGCGTCGCAAGGTCGATCAAAAACAAATGACCGCCCGAGATCGAAGTTGTCTCTTCAACCAGTAAATATCTTCCACTTGGCGAAAAGATCAGGCGTCCAACCGTGGTGCCTTTATAAACCAGGGATGGGTTTTTCCCTTTGCGGCTGACCACATACACCTCCGCACCCGGTGCTCCGCTTGTAAAACTGCTGTAGTAATTGAAAGCGATCAAACTGCTGTCCGGTGACCAAATCAGCGGGTAGATCGAGCCGCCGCTAAAACTGGCAATCGTCAATGTATTTGCGCCGTCTGGTTCCATCACTTTCAAAACATGGTTTTGCGTTTCGTAATCATAATCATCATACGCAAGGAAACCAGCATCGGGCGAAGCCACAAATTGCGCCTTCGTCAAAACCGTCTCGAACATTGGGCGCGCCTGTCCATTGGCGGCGCGGACAAGATAAATACTGCCAGCGTTACCGGGCAGGGCTGAACGCATGATGATATTCTCCGTGTACCAGCCATCCATAATATAAGGCCGGCCTTCAACTGGCAGGTCACCAGAGACGCTCTTCAACTCCGAACCGTCGGGATGCACCACAAATACATCCTCACCGCCAAGGCCATCCTGCGTGCGGAACGCGATCCACGAGCCATCCGGCGACCAAAAGGGCGGATCAATATATGGGAATTGGGTAAGCGAAGTCCATGTCTTTGCATTCGCATCGAAGGACCATAATTTGGTCGGAGTGCCGTTCGGGTTATCCGAATATGAGAAGGCAGCATGTTTTCCATCCGGCGACCAGCTCAAGGCGTGGATGGTGAAGTTAAAAGCAAATGGGACTTCGATCTTTTCCAGCGGCGGGCATACCCCGTCATCGGAAACACACAAGGCTGAGACTTTAACCAATTGAATGAATTGACCGGCCTGCCTCGGCTGCATGAAGAAATACAACTCCCCCGCTTCCCCCCCGGACGCTTCGACCCCGCTCAGCGCAGGCGCTGCGCTGGATTCAGTGACAACCGGCATCGACCCAATCTGAGGCTGACCTTCCGCCACCTGCGGCAGGTCAGAGGGCATGGTAAAAATGGACGGGTCAATGGTTTGGTGAAAGCTGATATTAACGACCACCCGCTCTCCCTCCAATTTACCACTCCCATCCTTGCCAAACTCCTCGAGCTTCAACATGACGGCAGTTTGCGTATCCAGCCACATTTTCCAGGAGGGAGGGCTGTTTTCGCTGAACTGCCATTCGACGATCAGGGTTTCGCGCCCGGCGATGGTATCCATGCCAAGCGGTTTGAAAATTCCCTTATTCTGGGCGTAATCTGAAGGAAAAGCAAGTTGAGAAAGCGGTGAACCGATCTGTCCCCAAATTGGGTTGGGATGGGTTTCACCTTCAATAACAGGGGGAATATACTGCCCAACCCGCGCTAAATCCGGATAGGCATAATTTTCAATCTGCCCCGTATTCAAATTGATATTGTAAATAGTAGAGCCGTTGCTGAGTTTCAAAAACTTGTCTGCACTATTGGTGATGCCGATTAACTCAACTTTGTACCGGTTATTTAGCGGATCAAGCCAGACCTTTTCCTGATATGCCTGTGTCGTTCCACCTGGTAGATACCAGGTGACATTACCTTCCATTTGAAGGGACGTCCACTTGGCCGCGCTTTCCCACATGGCGCGCTGGATCTGCTCGGGCGTAGAATCAAGGCTGAGGTTTGCAGGGGCAGGCGTCAGGCCTGCACTGAGCGGCGTCGAAGTGTTAAAGTAAGATGCGGGTGTTTGAGAAAAGTCGGGTGTACAGGCTGTGATTAAGATCAAAATCAGAATCGAAATATTTTTCATAATATCTCCTATTCAGAAAGTGACGCTTGCTTAATGTAAAAGTTCCCGTTGTCCGTAGACAACGGGAATAAAATACAACTCTCGAATTTACGGTGTGGGCATGATCGTAAGACTATTTACGACCCAAGTGGGATCGCTTCCACCACCGTCTGAAAACTCAATAGACAATGAGCCGCCACTCACAACAACGGGAAATGAATTTTCCGTAAAAGCGCCAGCAATACTGTCTACATCCGCCAACTCGGTAGCTCCATCTACTTTTACTATCATGTTGTCATGGAGATGGTCATTATCTCCCATCGTAATGGTGACAGTATAGGCGCCGTCAGGCAGATCCACCTTAAATGTTCGTGCCGCGGATGAATGTTGGACAAAGTCCCTGTTTAATTTATCCGGAGCGCTTCTATCTCTTGATTCGAGTCCAATCGTATTGGTCCATCCAGCGAGGCCCGATGAATACCCCGACGTATGGGTGATTCTGGTGTATGCCGGTTCAAGCTGAGACGAACCTGTACCGAAATCATATTTGTAACCCGCAGGAGGAGTAAGCACAGTATGGCCCTCGGTGTCAGTCGAACCACTGACATAGTTCGCATCGCCGTTATAAGTAGCCGTAATGCCTTTGGCGCCGGGGGTATTGAAAACCACGTCGCAACTGCCGCTTCCACCAGCTAATGTGATTGTGCAGTTGATATCTGCGCCAGTAATGCCTACCGTACCGGTTGGGGTCGCACCTGTCCCGCTCACGGTAACGTTCACCGTGACATTTTCACTAGTCGTGGATGGATCGGGGCTTTCGCTAGTAATTACTGTCGTGGCAGGATATTTCACGGTATGGGCCGTAGTACTTGAACTACCGGAATAACTCCCATCGCCGCTGTAGGTAGCTGTCAGGGTCT
>CAZEGE010000133.1:0-7667 GCA_964511765.1 uncultured Anaerolinea sp. | reverse complement strand
GGGAGATTGTAGATTCTGTTCCCCATCAAAACCGAGCAAGTCTTGCGGCTTGCTTAGTCCGCTTCAGCGGACTTCGTATAAATAGCCCTGATGTTCACGTCGGGGCGGGGCAAAGGGACGAGACAAAGCCCATAGAAACAATATCAACTCAAGGTTAAGCGTGAACCGTAATTCTCACATATAATCATCCCAATGACACCCGTCCTCACCTTCATCCTCCTCGCCATCCTCTCCTGCCTCGGTGTCTGGATCATCCGCCGTTACGCCGAAAAACGTCAACTGCTCGATCATCCCAACGAACGCAGTTCACACTCCATGCCCACGCCGCGCGGCGGAGGGTTGATGATCGTGCTGCTCGTCACGGGGGCAGGCTTATGGTTTATGAAAGAGGCGGATTGGAGTCGTAATCTCGTGTACCTCGTCTGCGGAATCATCATCGCCTGGCTGGGCTGGCGGGATGACCTCCACTCGCTTTCGCCGCGTTTGCGTTTTGGCGTGCAAAGCATTGTGGCGTTGATTTCCATCCTGAGTTTGGGATATTTCAAATCGGTCACCATTCCCTTGTTCGGCGAATTACAACTGGGCGTGCTGGGCTTCGTCATCACCTTTTTGTGGATCGTGGGCATGATCAACGCCTATAATTTTATGGACGGCATCGACGGCATGGCGGGCGGCGTGGCTTTCGCGGGCGGCATCGGCTGGATGTTCCTTTCCGGAAACATGCAAAATCACTTTGCGTTTTGGATCGCTCTCGCTGTTTCCGCCAGCAGCCTGGGTTTTCTTTTTCATAACTGGTCGCCTGCCAAGGTTTTCATGGGCGATGTGGCCAGCACATTTCTTGGCTACACCTTTGCCGTCCTGCCGCTGCTTTCCGCCGATGAAGGCGGCGATGCGTTGATGCTCGGCACGCTTTTGATGTGGACTTTCATCATGGACGCGGGAGTCACATTTATTCAACGCCTGATCAAACGTGAAAATATCCTGTCCGCGCATCGTTCGCATTTATATCAACGGTTGGTGACGGGCGGTTATCCCCATTCCACCGTTAGTTTCATGTTTATTGTTCTGACCTTTGTCGCTGTCAGGCTTACCCATGCCTGGGCGCAGGGCTCAGCCGTTGCTCCCATCCTGATCATCCTTGGATTGCCCGCCATTTGGGTCGTCCTGTCGATCCATGCCGACCGTATCGATCATGCTGAATAAATTTCGAACGCTCGCTTCGCTCTACCGTGATCTTGGTCTTCGTTGGTCGTTTTTTCGCGTAGCTTATGCCTTCTGCTATCGCACCGGACTGCTCCGTTTGCAAATGCCGCAATATGCATGGGCGGACCGTCCGCTTGAAATCTGGTTGAAGAAACATATTCCATCACAACCGGAAGCCTACGCACAATGGCGCAAACAAAATTCCCCCGCTTTCTTCTTTGAGAGCCTTCGCTACCGTTCAGAAAATCACAGCTATATTCCTTTGAATCCGCAGCTTGCTATTGACGAAGCCGATAGAATTTTAAACGGCGAACTCAAATACTTCGCCCATCAATTTGTAAAAACAGGCTTCCCTCCCAACTGGCACAAAGATTATTTTAGCCATGTCACCCAGACCCGGAGAGATAACGAAGGGGAAGGGTCTTTACCACAACAAACCGAGACTCTTCAGTCGCAACAACCGCTCCTTCAGAGTGACATGAATAAACACTGGTCACAAATCTCTGACGACTCAATCACTGACATCAAGTTCATCTGGGAACCCAACCGCTTCGCCTTCGTCTACACCCTTGTCCGTGCCTACGGCTCTTCCAGCGATGAAAAATACGCCGAAGCTTTTTGGAAATTAATTTTGGATTGGGCAGAACATAACCCGCCCAACACCGGCGCGAATTGGATGGACGGTCAGGAAATCGCCTTACGCCTGATGGCGTGGACCTTCGGCTTCCATGCGTTTATGAATTCCCCAGCCACCACGCCTGAACGGATTGCTCAATTCACTTTGCTGGTTGCCGCGCAGGCCGAACGCATCTACAAAAATATCGGCTATGCCATTTCCACGCGCAGTAATCACACCATTAGCGAAGCCTTTGGCTTGTGGATGGTTGGATTGCTCTTCCCTGAACTAAAAGCGGCGGAAAAATATCGCAAACTCGGATGTGAACTGCTCGAACGCGAAGCCGCTGCGCAGATTTTCCCAGACGGCAGTTACTCGATGTACTCCCTCAACTACCATCGCTTCATTCTTCATATTTATCTTTATGCAATAAGACTTGGCGGAATCAACCATTCTCCGTTCTCTGCTCAACTAATCAACTCCATCACCAAATCCATCGAATACCTCTCCCATCTCATTGACCCCCACACAGGCGAGATACCCGTCTATGGCTCGAATGACGGGGCACTGGTTTTACCGTTGAACAATTGCGACTTCACAGATTATCGTCCGTTTTTGCAATTGGGCTGGTACCTCACCAAAGGCGAACGCCTCTTCGAACCCGGCGAATGGGACGAAGATTTGTTTTGGTTATGTGGCGCAGAATCCCCCTCCCCCGTGGAGAGAGGGGTTAGGGGTGAGGCAGAAACCTCCTTTCCCAATGGGGGAGTCTACCTCCTCCGCAATACAAACAGCAAAGCCGTTATCCGCTGCACTGACTATCGTTCCCGCCCCTCTCATGCGGACCAACTCCATGTAGACTTATGGTGGCAGGGACATAACATCGCTTGTGATGCGGGGACTTATCTCTACAGCAGTGAAGGGATTTGGAGAAACGGACTTGCCCATACCTCCGTGCATAACACTGTGGCGGTGGATGGCAAAGATCAAATGACCATGGTCAGCCGCTTCACATGGACAGATTGGGCGCGTGGAAAAGTTCTTCAACACGGTGAAAAGATCTGGAAGGGAGAACATAATGGCTATCAGCCTGTCAATCACAAACGGACAGTGATGACGCTCGAAAATGACCGCTGGCTGGTTGTGGATTCACTCAACAATGAGCGATCTCATCATTATGCGCTGCATTGGTTATTGAACGACGCGCCATTCGAGGAAAATAAAAACTCGATTCTCTTATGGCCAGAATCGAGTCGCTATAAAATTCAAATGGGATTGACACATGGCAAGGCGCGTTTCTCGATCCTGCGCGCCGATCCCAATTCCACGCGCGGCTGGCGCTCGCGCTATTATGGTCACAAAGAGCCGGCGATTTCAGCGCTGCTCGAGACAGATCAACCCCAGGCGTGTTTCTGGACTTTCTTTGGCTTTGAGTCGGATCAGATTGAATGGATCGGGGATGTGATCCATGTCAATTCCCAAAGCATTCAACTTCCTTAATCCAATTTTTGCAGGATGTGACTGACTGCCGTGGAAGCCGGCCCGCCAAGCGACTGGATGAGTCCGATCTTTGCGCCTGTGATCTGGTTCGCCTCCGCCTGACCTCGAAGCTGGGTGACCGCTTCGACGGCTTGATAGACACCTGCGGCGCCTCCGGGGAATCCGCGCGCCTTCATGCCGCCCATCGTGGCACAGGGGATTCTTCCTTTCAATCCAATTGAACCATCTTTTGCAAGCCTCCAGCCTTTGCCCTTAATTGCAAACCCAACTGCTTCAAGCGATAACGCCGCATAGATGCTGAACGCGTCGTGATATTCAAAGAAGTCGACTTGATCCAATACAAGCCCTGCCTGCTTCATGGCTTTGCCGGCTGAGATTTGGGCGGTATCAAAATATAAAATATCTTTCCGATCATGCAATGCCAATGTGTCTGAGGAGGCTGCCGAGCCGGCGATCTTCACGAGTGGGTTCTTGAATTCAGATGGAAGCAACTCTCGGCGAGTGAGTACGAGCGCGGCCGCGCCATCCGCATTGGGAGCCATGTCAAATATATTGAGCGGGTCGCTGACCATTTCCGCTTTGGCATAAGTCTCGGCTTTGATGGCTTTGCGGAACATGGCGTTTTTATTGGCAGCGCCATTTGCGTGAGCGGTGAGCGCGAAGTTGGCGAACCCATCTGCAGGGACGTTGTTTTCGTGCATGTAACGCTTCATCAACAACGCGGCTTGCGCGGTGGGAGTCATGCCTTGCACGGCTTCAAAATCGGAATCGGATGCGGTGGCGAGCGCCTCATCCACGCCCGCACCGACTTGATCCGTAAATTTTTCCACACCGACCACGAGCGCCACATCCACCATGCCGCTTGCAATCGCGAGATAACCCTGGCGTAATGCCGCCCCGCCGGATGCACCGGCTGCCTCGACGGTGACGGCTTCGATGTTGTTGAGCCCGGCGTAATCCGCGAGCAGAACGCCGAGGTGTGCCTGCCTCGAAAGATTCGGCGCAAGCATATTGCCCGCAAACAAGGCCTGCGGTTTCAATCCGCTCGCGTCTTTGATTGCGTTTTGAATGGCGGCAAAGGCCAGGTCGCGCAGACCGAGCTCCCAATGCTCGCCGACCGGGGTTTGTCCGATACCTGCGATAACGACTTTTGTCATGTTTGATTTCTACCTCGGTGGTTGAGTAGGGACGGTGTTCTTCCGTCCCGTATCGAAACCACCACTTTCAAGTTTTCATTTAATTTCTTATACCCATGGCATTGCTGGTTTCGATACACCTCTCAAAGAGCATTCGGGGCTACTCAACCAGCGGGGTTTCTTTTTACTTCATCGCCAATTTGCCGCGGAATCTGACATACGTTGCATAATCTATTTCACTGCGCCTGGCGATGTAATCCTGTGTCTTCATCGCCAGACTCTGGCGCGCCGCGATTTTGTCGGTGACGGTGATGTCGAAGGCGTCTGAGCCAGCTCCCGAGCCGAAGGAGACGACCAGGATTCTGTCACCGGGTTGGGCGATGTCGAGAGTCGCAGTCAGGCCGATCATGGCCGCGCCTGCGTAGGTATTCCCGATCACAGGGACTAAAAGCCCGGGCTCGATTTGCTCCATCGAAAATCCGAGTTGACCCGCGACGCGCTGCGGGAATTTGGTATTGGGCTGGTGGAAGATTGCCCATTTGTAATCCTTGGCAGTGGTGCCTGAGGCTTCCATCAAATGCGTGGCGGCCTCGGTGATGTGCTTGAAGTAGGCAGGCTCGCCTGTGAAGCGCATGCCGTGCTCGGGATATTTTTGGTTTTCACGCCGCCAAAAATCTGGGGTATCGGTGACGTAGGAATAGGAGGCGTTGATGATCGCCAGCGCCTCTTCTGCGGGGCCGAGGATGTACGCGCCGCCGCCCGCGCCTGCGGTGTATTCGAGCGCATCACCGGGCTTGCCTTGCGCGGTGTCCATGCCGATCGCCATGGCATAATGACCCATGCCCGAGCCGACCAGCCCCATCGCGGCGACCTATGCTTCGGTGCCCGCTTTGCAGGCGAACTCCCAATCGGCGGCTTGCGTGTTGGGGACTGCGCCAATCGCTTCCGCGACTATGGTGGAAGTCGGTTTGACTGCATACGGATGCGATTCTGACCCGACCCAAACCGCGCGCAGTTCATGCGGGTCAATTTGCGCGCGGAGCATGGCGTTGCGCGCCGCTTCAATCGACATGGTGATCACGTCTTCGTCGAGACCGGGTACGGCTTTCTCTTTGATGGGGAGTCCGCCCGTCTTGCCTGTCCATACACGCGCGACTTCCTTCGCAGGCAGACGATAACGCGGCACGTACGCGCCGTAACCGACAATGCCGACAGGCTTGATGGGTTTGAGCAGGGTGTGGGATGGTTGAGGTTGAGGGGTTGTCATGAGGTTTTCTATACTTTCTTTATTTGCAATAATTTTCTAGTATTAGGGAAAGGTCGCATGCCATAATTTCTTACTTATTATTACCATTTTGAACATAATGTAGCTAATAAGCGCTGCTAGCGCAATCAAATTAAAGATATCCGCAATTTTTTGCCTGGCAGGTAGATTGAAAACTGGCTGTTTGCGGTTGATGAATAATTCCAAATTCTCTTTTTGGTCCACCAGAAAACAATCAAATTGCTGAAGATTATTATCTTCAGGAAAAACATAGCTGACGGGGTTTGTCATGTTATAGCATCCATTATTGACTTCGAATACCGGACCGATTTGCAGGCGTGGATTGAAATACTCCAAGCCATACCCAAAGAGGGGTTCCCTTAATTTCTGGAAGTTGCTGGCGTTTTTTTTGAAAACATTGCTATCAACCACATTTACAATTTCCTGAATGGGAAACCTTTCCCCCTGTTTGATTTGTGCGTAAGTCCACATGGAAGAATTTAAATTAAAGCTACGATGATGTTCCTGAGGGGGGAGAAACAGGTAGAAAGGTAAAAATGAAAGCGCAAAAAAGTTGATGAGAATAAATGCTCTCCGGGTTATACGCCTGTCAATCCTGCTATATGTATCAAATATGTATGCACCCAAAAAGGAAAGTGGAAAAATAAAAGCTGACGCAAAACGGACATTGACGTGCAATGATCTAATGATGGGCAATGAATTAATGAACTGATACAACCACCCTTGCGAAAGAGTAAAGTCAGCGGCAAGCCAGATGCCAAACAGTAGAATGGCCAATGGTACAATTTTTCCTTGCGAAGATTTTATCCCCTTCATTTTAGGAAGAGAGCGAAACACGCTGATAATGCCAAGGAAAAGGAGAAGAAAAATCGCAGGTGAAATCGAAATATCCGTTTCCCATATTCCGTAATTTGCCCCTGTCGCTCTGTGAAAAAGCACTGAAATTTCTGAAAGTTCCTTGCCGGTTAGTAGATAATAGGGAATCAAAACCATACCTCCTGCCATTTGTAAAACTATGCCAAGAATTCCCTGGAAATATGTTTTTCCGTAAACGTCGCTTACCTGCCTGGGAAAGAATCTCATGAATGAGTAAACCGCTGAAAGTTTCGATGCTGACAGTAGAAAAGCAACCAACGTGCCTGTCAGGCAGGCCAATATCCATCGTCTCCCATGAACGACCTGCGGTACCAGCAGGCTCATAAGGGGAATCATAATCAAGAGGGAAAGAAGGAAGATGACGATGACGTAAAATCCAGATTGATGAACGATCAGCGCGATTGTTGCCCCAAGGAAAATTCCCGAAGGAATTGGTTTGATTTTTTTTGAAAACATTAGGTAGAATATGACGCCCAATAATGGGAATTGTTGAAAGCCTACGTGCCCCACTATGGCGTGTTCGACATAAAAGCCATTGGCCAGGATAAATATCGCGCCCAAAAGGCTGGCGTTTTTGGAAAGTCTGCATTCGTTTTTTAATAAAAAGTAAAAAGAGATAAATCCAATGGATGAGTAAATAAACAAGGAAAGCATCAACGACACCCAGGGATTGAGTATAAACATGAGCAATTGCGGCAGGGAGTATTGAATATCCTGCGGGTTTGGGTATGATGGAAGTCCTCCTCCAAAGCTTGGTGTAAACCATTGGATTTCAAATCCATTGATTTCCTGATGTAAATAAGCGTCGAGCATGCGAGGGATGTGATAACCGTAATCATGCCCAACGCGTGGTATGTCGCGGCTTACCATAAAAATGGTGATTGTAGAGATAACCAATAAGTAAAGTAAGGGAAAGAATCTGTCTTGTAGGATGGTTATTATATTTAATGCTTTTAACATTGTTGTTTTCATAAATGTTTAGCGAAAGCTTTCTTGTATATTGAGGTAATAGTATGGGCTTAAGTGATTATTAAATCTCAATCGTCATCTA
>CAZEGE010000132.1:0-7747 GCA_964511765.1 uncultured Anaerolinea sp. | reverse complement strand
ATGCGAATCCTCTCGCCCCGACAGTTCGACGATTAAACCCAGAGACGCTAGGACACGGAGAAAAACTCCGTGCCTCAGTGTCTCTGTAATTTAACCCGTGTGTGCTAAAATTGTAGAGAGGATCAACATGGCAAAAAAGATTGACGGTGTGATAGAAGCGGTGCGCTACAAGAATGGACAGATCACCCTGGTTCATGCATATGAACGGCGGGGCGCTACATTTTCTGATCGTGTTTTGTTGGACCGTAAAACACTTTTGGAGCGCCTGCAAAAGGGTCAACAATATGTCACTGGCTCACGTACAACTCTGCTTGCGGGCACTTTCACATTTGGAAAACCTGTACTGGTGGCAAAGGAGCATAACCGCGAAATCCTTGCCACGCATGAAAACGCAGCCAGCGATGAACTCGAAGGACTGCCTGTCTTCTAAGTGAACTGCCATGAAAATTATTGATAAAACCCCATTGCGAGACGAAAAGGGCAACCTCAGTTTTACAGCCCGTATTCAGGGAACCTTGAAATACGGATGGAATTGGTATGCTGGGCTTGAAGCTCAAAAAGTAGTCATCGCACAATTGAATCACGCACTTGAAAAAGGGTTTGTATTGATCCGCAATTTTACCCTGCCAGACAGCGAGATCGTGATCCCGATCCTGCTGGTCAGTACGGCCGGTATATCCGTTATATATGTAACCAATGCAAGAGGATACTTTGAAGCCAAGGGGGATCAGTGGAATACGATCAGCGACGGGCGTTCACAACCTGCCAGGATTAATTTACTCAGCCGTGTTGCGCAATTAACCCGAGCTTTTCAAAAATATTTGGAAATCCACAAATTCGATCTGTCAATACCCATAGAGTCTGTGCTGATCGCCAGCGACCCGGGCGCGCAAATCGACTCATTGCGCCCTGTTGCACGTGTGGTCAGAAGCGATGCAATCAAACAATTTGCCGCCTCGCTTTTGCAGGCGCGGCCAATTTTGCCTGCGGGCATGGTCTATGACCTTGCGGATCAGATCATTGACCCGAGCCTGCGCAAAGGGGCAAATCCCGCCGCAGAACCTGCCGAAAAACCTGTCTCCCGCGCGCAAGCCATCTTCAATGCCTCCGAATCATTAAAACCATTCGACCCCAATGATTTTGGCTTTACATTTGAAGAAGACAATGCTCCTTCCTCACAGCAGGCCCTCCCGCAGGATTTACGCGAACCCAACCCAGCCATCCCACGGCCCACTACAAAATCACCCATGCCCGCCAAGGGGAAACTGCTCGGTATGACCAAGGGCCAGGTAGCTTTGCTGGCTGGCATGTTGATCGTTGAGTGCAGTATCCTGACTGGGTTTGGCATTCTCCTCTACTTAAACCAATAATTCGAATTGTCCACTCCATTTCTATCCATTGTCATACCGGCCCATAATGAAGAAGGTCGTCTGCCGCGCACGCTCGGGCAGATTTTTTCCTTTCTTGAAAAGCAAAGCTATTCATCCGAAATCATCATTGTGGAAAATGGTAGTTCAGACCGCACGCTTGAACTCGCACAGGAATACGCCCTGCGCCATCCAAACCTGATCGTTCATCATGAAAAACAACCAGGCAAAGGCAATGCTGTGCGGCGCGGCATGTTGGAAGCGCGCGGCGAATATCGCTTTATTTGCGATGCCGACCTCTCCATGCCCATCGAAGAACTTCAAAAATTCCTGCCCCCTGTTCTGAAGGATTTTGATATCGCCATCGGTTCACGCGAAGCGCCAGGCGCAATCCGTTATCACGAACCGTCCTACCGCCATTTTGGCGGACGCGCCATCAATCTCCTGATTCGATTATTAATTCTGCCCGGGCTAAATGACACCCAATGCGGTTTCAAATGTTTTCGGGCGGAAGCAACTGAAGTTCTTTTTCTCCAGCAAACACTCACAGGCTGGTCCTTTGATATCGAACTTCTTTACCTCGCCCGCCAAAAAAAATTGAGGGTCAAAGAAATCCCCATCCGATGGTATTTCGGCCCCGACAGCAAAGTCAACGCCATCCGCGACGCGCTGGGCATGATCGGCGACATCTTCCGCATCCATCTTCATGCAATGCGCGGCAAGTATGATCTCAAACCCTGACACCTCCTACGAACAGGAACTCTGGGCGGCATACAAATATATTGCGGGATTGGATGAAGCAGGACGCGGCGCCCTTGCCGGACCCGTCTGTGTGGGCGCAGTGATCCTGCCAAATGACAACCCGCTTCTTTCCCAAACCTTGAGCGAGGTGCGTGATTCCAAACAGTTGACCCCCCGCAAGCGCCTCCAACTGACACCGCGCATCAAGGAGACCGCACTCGCCTGGGGCATTGGCTTTGCCTCCGCAGAAGATATCGACTTGATCGGCATCGTCCCAGCCACAAGGCTCGCCGCAGGCTGCGCATTGGAAATGCTGACGCTCACCCCAAATTTTTTACTGACAGATTTCCGCCTTGAACTCCCCGAATTGGATATTTCACAGACCGCGCTCGTCAAAGGAGACCAGCGCTCATTAAGCATTGCAAGCGCATCCATTCTTGCGAAGACCGCGCGCGATGCCTTGATGATCGAGTTGGATGAAAAGTATCCCAGATATGGTTTTTCGCGCCATAAAGGATATGGCACACTCCGGCACAGGCGGGAGATCGCACAACTTGGTTATTCCCCCATACATCGGAAGACATTCAAATTAAAACAAAGCGCAACCTGATTCTTGCACCGAATGCAAGTGCGCTGAAAACGTCCGCTTGTGGGTTTACTTTTTTAGGAAGCCGCCGCCTGAAAATTTACTTTCCGGCTTACCGGAGCGCCATGCATAATATCCCAGCGCGGCTCCGCCCAGCAGGAACAAGACGCCCAAAATACCGAGGACTGGCGAGGTGCCTCCACCGCCATCCTCTGCCGCGCCAGGATCCACCACCACATCCTTGGATTGGATGCCAAAATCCACAAAGGCGCGGTCGCCTGCATTGACCGCCAGGGAATAATTCAACTCCATGGTTGGATTATAATTATCAGGAATACCGACTGTAATGTTGTAGGTCCCTTCGGGAAGATCGGAGAAACAAATTCCCTGATAGGCCTGCGGGTCGTCTGGAATCACCGTGTTCTGGGCGGCGGAATATTCGCCATTGATTTCAGTCACACTGACTGCGCCGCCGGCCACAGCAGGCTCGGTCTCTTCGCGAAGTGCGTTGCCGTTCTCATCGTTAAATAGCAAAATGCAGACTTCTGTGATACCAGCCAGGGGCGTGGGAGTGATCGTCGGCGCCCCGGGTGTGGGAGACGCATCACCGGCAGGAGTCCCTGCAACGGAGATAATCCCAATCAATAATTCCTGGCCTTCAATGAGTGTGCAGTTCTCGTCCAGTTTTGAGTTTAGCTGGCGGAGTTGTTCTATGCTAATTCCGTTTAAAAGCGCAACGCTGGTACAAGTTTCACCGGGTTGCACAAGATAGATAATACGCCCATCTGCGCCGGCCGTTGGCGTGGGAATAACCTGCTGCCCCACAGGCGCGGCGTTCACCGGCAGCCACAGCCCAAGCAACAGCAGACTAACCAGGATCAATAGGATAAAAAAACGCTTTGGATACATCTGCAAAATTATATCAGATTCGCCCTGGCTATAAAAAAACGAGAAAAGAGAAGCTTCATGAAAACTCTAATTAAAAACGGGACATTGATCACCGCCTCAGACACGTTTCAATCTGACATTTTGATCGAGAATGAAAAGATCGCCCGCATCGGACTTAATCTGGAAGTTGATGCCGACCAACGGACGGATGCCGCAGGCAAGCTGATCCTGCCCGGGGGCGTGGACCCGCATGTGCACCTGGACTTGCCGATGTTCGACACCGTTTCGTCCGACGACCATTACACAGGTCACAAAGCCGCCGCCTTCGGCGGAACAACGACTGTCATGGATTTCGTTCCCCTCACCTCCCCCCCTCTCCCAATGGGAGAGGGGCAAAGGGGTGAGGGTGGTTTTCAATATTCGGTCGATTTGTGGATGAAGAAAGCGGAAAAAGCCGCAATCGATTATTCCTTCCACATGAACCTCACGCAATTCAATGACAGGATCGCCAAAGAAATTCCGTCATTGATGAAAATGGGCATTCAAACGCTCAAGGTCTTCACTGCTTATAATGGACGTTTACGCATTGACGACGGCAGTATTTTCAAAGCCATGCAAATCGCCCGGGACAACGGCATGTTGGTAATGGCGCATTGTGAAAACGGGGATGTAATCGATACACTCGTTGAGCAGGCATTGGCCGCAGGTCACACCTCACCCGAATGGCACGCCTTGACCAGACCCGGTTGGGGCGCGGTAGATGCCACTTTACGAGTGGCAGGCATGGCCGCGGCAGCCGATGCGGCGGTTTACATCGTCCACATGAATATGGGCGGCGAAGTGGATATGCTCAAGTATGCGCGCGAACGCGGCGTCAAGGCAATGGGTGAAACCTGCCCGCAATATTTATTTTTCACGATCGCCGATTTGCGCCGTCCCGATGGCGCTAAGTGGATCTGCTCACCGCCGATGCGAACGGAAAAAGACAATGCGCGTTTGTGGGAAGGCCTGCATGACGGCCTTCTGCAAACGGTTGGCACGGATCACTGTCCATTTTTCTTTGACGGCACGCAGCCGATTATTTATGAAGGCAAGGAGATCGTATTTGCAGGCAAGGAACTTGGCAGGGATGATTTCACGAAAATTCCAAACGGCCTGCCCGGCATACAGGACCGCCTGCCTGTCTTATGGACTCAAGGCGTTGGCACAGGGAAGATCAGCGCAAATCAATTTGTTGCATTGACAAGCACCAACCCCGCCAGGATATTTGGCTTATATCCGCGCAAAGGCGCGCTGCTGGTAGGCTCGGACGCGGATATTGTGATATGGGATCCGGAAAAAATAGTGAAATATGGCGTGGCAAAATCACACCAACGCACAGATTATAATTTGTATGAAGGCTGGGAATTAAAGGGCTACCCTGAAAAAGTTTTCCTGCGCGGCAAGCTGATCGTGGATGGCGATGAATGGAAGGGCAAACGAGGAGATGGAATATTTTTAAAACGAAACGAAGGCGAGATTTTATAAACAGCTCCCTGGATTCTATGCATGTGAAAAGAACACTCACCTGTTCAAACCGTCATGATCAACTCAAGTTCGCCCAGTAAAGGAAACCATGGCAGCAAAAAACAACCTCATTCATTGCGACGCCCTTGTCGTTCACTGCATGGACTACCGCCTGCAAAAGTTTCTACAACCGTGGATCACGGTCCGCTTTGGATATGACAACTTTGACATTGTGGCGTTGGCAGGCAGCGTGCATGATTACGAGATGGTCTTGAAATACGTTCAACTTGGGGTACAAATCCACAGTATTGAAACGGTATGTCTGATCAACCATGAAGATTGCCGCGCCTACGGACAAGCTGGAACCTATAAACGCCACAAACATGACCTTATGGATTCTCAGGCAAAGATAAATGCTTTGTTTCCAAAATTAAAAGTGGAGACTTTCTATCTGCACTTGGATGGAACTTTCGAATTAATTTCATAAAATAAAACTCATATTTCCAAGTCACGTCTTCGTGCAATTTTCTCCATAACCTGCGTGCGGATTTGCGTCCAGTCATCGACGGAAATGGCGAGGAATGCATTCACGACTTGCGGGTCGAACTGCCTGCCGGACTCCCCTTCGATAATTTTACGGGCGACTTCATAGGAACGACTCTCGCGATATGGTCGGTCCGAGGTGATCGCATCGAATGTGTCTGCGACGGAAAACAGGCGTGCGCCCAGCGGAATTTGCTCGCCACGCAAACCAAAGGGATAGCCGGTGCCATCCCATTTTTCATGATGACAAATCACGATTTTGATCTCCTCTTTTAGATAAAGAATATCAGCCACGATGTAATATCCAATTTGTGGATGGCGATCCATAATTTTGCGTTCTTCGCTGGTAAGCGCGCCCGGCTTGTTCAATAATGCATCCGGCACGCCGATTTTTCCAATATCATGAATGAGCGCCCCACGGCGAATGCCATTGATGGCTTCATGATCCAGCCCAATTTGTTGTGCGAGGCGGGCCGTATATTCAACCACACGCCGCGAGTGACCATCAGTCCCATGGTCACGCACATCGAGCGCCGTCGAAAGCACGTCAAGCATCAACTCGTAACTGGATTGCAGGTCTCCAACAAGTTGGGCATGGTTGACTGCCAGCGCAGCGCTATCTGCAATGGAGCGAAACAAGTCAAAGTCGTCCTGATCGAAGAATTCCCCACCGCGTTTATTGACTGCCTGTATCGCGCCAATGGATTTGCCCTTCAACATCAGCGGCACCGTCATCAGCGAGCGGGTGACGAAACCTGTCTTTTCGTCCGCCGAAAGGGCGCAGCGCGGATCATTCTGTGCATCTTTGATGATGATGGCCTTTTTCCTGGAGACACTTGTGCTGACAATACCCGGCGCGCTAAGCGCTATGGTAGAACTTCTGAGTATTTCGGACTCAGGACCTGTGGCAAAACGGCATTTGAGCGTGCCTGCTTCTTCATCAACCAGCCATATGGATTGGGCTTCGGCATGAATGGTTTTATTGACTTCCCTAAAAATGCGAGGGATAAGTTCGTCGATATCGAGCGTTTGGTGCAGGTAACTGTTGATTTGATGGAGTTGTCTTCGACGTTTAGCGGTATGGTTTTGCCTCTCGTAGATCTGCGTATTTTGGATGGCAACGGCCATCCGCCTGGCTAACCCGACAATGAAGTCCCTGTCCTTGCGCTTGAAAGCCGGTCCGCCGACCTTGTTGACAACGATCATTCCCATCAACTCATCCCGCGCCATGAGCGGGGCAAGGAGGATATCCCCGACCTGCACATTGAAATATTGATGATATATCCTGGCGTCCATCCATCGAGAGTGGGACAATTCAGCGGGGTTTATCTTTTTGTTTACAACCAAACGATAGGTGGCGCTGAATTTTCTGGCGCGCATCACAGCCTGTGACATTTCTCCCGCCCTGGGTCCAACAACATGCGTACATTTAAGTTCGGTTCCTGCCTGGTTGAGCAGCCAAATCGAGCACCCCTCGCCTCCGACAACCTGGCACGTTTGCTTGAGAATGGAATACAGCAAAGGGTCAAGTTCATGCATGGAACGAAACGCCTGATCTAATTCCAACAACAGGGTTGGAGGAAGGGCTGATACGAGGGGATTATCCATGGCCATTAAGTGTTTGCAGTATACTCACTAAAATCCAGACAATATTACGAATCATAACCCATTATATCCGTTCGGGTTCGAATTAAGGAAATCATAAAGGATACACAGGAAGACGAATACGTCCGCCTGTGGAATTTCGCTGCCAAGAAGCGCCCGCCTTATTGGAATTATCAGAAGACGACCTCCCGCCTCATTCCGATTGTGGTGTTTGATGTGATTGAATAAAGAAATAATGACACCCCTTCGGGGTTCGGGATAATGAAATTCTGGTTTTATAATAATTCCATCCCCTCGGGATTGTTTGCTCGGGAAGCGTACTTCCAATGGGGTAGTAGACGCAGGGCTGTGTGCTCACGCTGTTATTATTCTATAATTGTTGCATCCATTGATGATTGGCTGATTGAAATTTATAATCCCGAAGGGATGGTAGGATTGTAGAATTCAAGACAAACATGTAATAAATCCCGAAGGGATGACATGATTCAACATTGAGGAGGTAAAAAATGGC
>CAZEGE010000131.1:0-7767 GCA_964511765.1 uncultured Anaerolinea sp. | reverse complement strand
ACGATGACCTCTACTGAGAAGTTGGAATTGGCGCATCATCTTGCGCGCCTCGGCGTGGACGTCATCGAGGCGGGATTCCCTGCCGCCTCGCCCGACGACCTGGAAGCCGTCAGACGGATTGCTGTTGAAGTGGGCAACCCAACTGCCGGCGATTCAGAGGCGCGCATCCCCATCATTGCGGGATTGGCGCGCGCCAATAAAGCCGATATTGATAAAGCCTGGGAGGCTGTCAAGGATGCGCAAAAGCCCCGCCTCCATACCTTCCTTGCGACTTCTGAAATCCATATGAAGCACAAATTGAAAATGGATCCCGAAGATGTTGTCCAGCGTGTTTCAGAAATGGTTGCCTACGCACGGACTTTGTGCGCGGATGTTGAATTTAGCCCCGAAGATGCAGGGCGTTCCGACCCTGAATTTTTATATGTTGTCCTGGGCGAAGCCATCAAGGCGGGCGCGACCACCTTGAATATTCCAGATACGGCGGGCTATACCACGCCAGATGAATTTTATAAACTGATCGATGGCATTATCAAGAACACGCCGGGCATGCACGAGGGCATTACTATCTCTGTGCATTGTCATGACGATCTCGGGCTCGCAACTGCGAATGCCCTGGCGGGCATTCAAGCGGGCGCGCGTCAGGCTGAAGTGACCGTCAACGGGATCGGCGAACGCGCGGGCAATACCTCGCTTGAAGAAGTCGTGATGACCTTGAAGACTCGCAAGCCTGTTTTCAATCTTGAAACGGGAATTGAGACAACCCAAATTTCGCGCATCAGCAAGATCGTCAGCAATTACACGGGGATTGTCGTGCAGCCCAATAAAGCCATTGTCGGTTCAAATGCTTTTGCGCATGAAGCGGGCATTCATCAGGATGGAATGTTGAAGCACCAAACCACCTATGAGATCATGCGCCCCGAAGATGTGGGCGTCAACCAATCCAAACTTGTGATGGGGAAACATTCAGGCCGCCATGCACTGCGTTCCCGCCTCGCTGAAATGGGTCACTCGCTGGATGAAGTCGAACTCGATAAGGCCTTCGCGCGTTTCAAGGAGCTCGCGGATCGCAAGAAAACCGTCACCGATCTCGATCTCGAGGCGCTGATTGCCGATGAGTTCTATCGTCCGCGCGATGTGTACTTGTTGAGCGGCATGCAGGTTTCGTGCGGCACGATGGGCATGCCCACAGCCACCGTCCGTTTGCGCGGACCGGATGGCGTCATTCACACTGTCGCTGCGATCGGCACGGGGCCCGTGGATGCGACCTACAAGGCGATTGATTTAATTGTCAATGTGCCCTGTACCTTGCTGGAGTTCAACATCCATGCCATTACCTCGGGCATCGATGCGCTGGGCGAGGTGACCGTCCGCATTCAAAGCAACAACGGCAAATCCACCATGGATGCCCAGAGTGAAGTCGAATACTCGCGCGTCTACGGCGGTCACGGCGCGGACACCGATATCATCGTCGCCAGCGCCAAGGCATATATCACGGCCTTGAATAAACTCATCATCGCGCAAACCGAAGGGACTGAAAAAGTCCAGAACGATTTCGGAGTGATGTTGGGATAAATATGGAACTCGGTGGTTGGTAGCCCTGCGTGGTCGTTGCAGGGTGTATCGAAACCACCAGTGAATGAAAAATATTTTGATAACTTGTTGGTTTCGATATGGGCGAGGAGAACACTCGCCCTACTCAACCAACGGAGTATTTATAAAAAGGAGAAATCAAATGATCACCCAGGAAAAAAATCAGGACACAGTCCAGACTTCAGTCTACAACCCGTTCCCCGAACCACAAACCATCCCCTCGGGCTGGGATATGAGCGTATTCTTTTCCGCTCCCGAACCCTTCGACCCTGCCCAGGGCGAGCCTGCATCTGCGGATGTGGCGGACGACTCTCTTGAAAGATAAGCCTGTCATTGCGAGGGCTGTCCGAAAGTGCTCCGCAATGACCTAAATGAATCCCATGCCTAAAACACTCTTTCAAAAAATCTGGGACTCGCACGTTGTCGCTGAACAACCTGCCTCCCCAGTTGTCCTCTACATTGACTTGCACCTGGTGCACGAAGTCACCTCACCGCAAGCCTTCACAGGCCTGCGCCAACGCGGACTCAAAGTCCGCCGTCCCGATAAAACTCTTGCCACGATGGATCATTCCATTCCCACGACTCCGATCGAGGTCCCGATCGCGGATGCCATGGCCGCGGCACAGATCAAGCAAATGGAAACCAACGCCGCCGAATTCGGAATCACTTTGCATGGTATGACCAGCGCCCACCGCGGCATCGTGCATGTCATTGGTCCCGAACTCGGGCGCACCCAGCCGGGCATGACGATTGTCTGCGGCGACAGTCACACCGCCACACATGGCGCATTCGGCGCGCTGGCCTTTGGCATCGGCACCTCGGAAGTGGAGCATGTCCTCGCGACCCAATGCCTGCTGCAAAAGAAACCCAAGACCTATGAAGTACAGGTCAACGGCTCCCTTGCGAAAGGCGTTTCTGCCAAGGATATCATTCTCGCGCTGATTGCCAGGATCGGAGTCGGCGGGGGAACGGGCCATGTCTTCGAGTTCACAGGCGAGGCCATTCGCGGACTGACCATGGAACAGCGCATGACCATCTGCAACATGTCCATTGAAGGCGGCGCGCGCGCGGGTATGATCGCTCCCGATGACACCACCTTCGAATACCTGCACGGACGCGAGTTCGCGCCCAAAGGCGCAGACTGGGACAGGGCTGTCACAACGTGGAAATCCCTGCCCAGCGATGCAGGCGCCACCTATGACAAGTCCATCACGCTCAGCGCCGCTGACCTCGAACCGATGATTACCTACGGCACAAATCCAGGCATGGGCATGAAGATTACAGACCGTATTCCCACCCTTGATTCATTCAGTGAATCCTCGCAAAAAGCCGCGTTTGAAAAAGCCATGACCTATATGGGCCTTCAACCTGGCCAATCCCTGCTCGGCAAAAAAGTGGATGTGGTCTTTATCGGCAGTTGCACCAATTCACGCATCTCTGATTTGCGGCTCGCCGCTGCGATGCTTAAGGGACGCAAGGTCTCCGAAAATACGCGCGTGATGGTCGTGCCCGGCTCGCAGGATGTCAAGAGGCAGGCCGAACAGGAAGGTCTTGATCAAGTCTTCAAGGAATCAGGTGCGGAATGGCGTGAAGCGGGCTGCTCGATGTGTATTGCGATGAACGGCGATCAACTTCAACCCGGCCAATATGCAATTTCAACCAGCAACCGGAATTTCGAAGGTCGTCAAGGCAAAGGCGGACGCACATTCCTGGCCAGCCCCGTCACTGCGGCGGCGACTGCATTGAATGGCGTTGTCACTGACCCGCGCACGTTGTTAGGATAAAACATCATGGCTCAATTTACAACACTTACCTCCCGCATCATGCCCCTGCCTGTCAACGACATCGACACGGATCAAATTATCCCCGCGCAATTTCTAAAAGTCACGGATAAAAACGGGCTTGCCGACGCGCTCTTCTTCAACTGGCGTTACAACGACGACAAATCTCCCAATAAAGATTTCATCATCAACAAACCCGAATCGGCGGGCTGTCAAATTCTTTTGGCGGGTGACAACTTCGGCTGCGGTTCGAGCCGCGAACATGCCCCTTGGGCGCTCACCAGTTACGGCTTCCGCGCTGTGATCTCCACCTCCTTTGCGGACATCTTCCGCAACAACTCTTTGAAGAACGGATTGATCCCCATCATCGTGGATGATGATACTCACAAGATGTTATTTGACCTTGTGGAGGAAGCGCCTCGCGCCGAACTGACTGTTGATCTGGCAACCCAGACATTGTCCTACCCTGGAGGTTCGATCACATTCCCAATTGACCCATTCAATAAAATCTGTTTGCTCAACGGTGTGGACGAACTCGGTTACATCCTGGGTTTTGAGAAAGAGATTGCGGCGTTCGAGACCGCCAGATTATGAAAATCCAAATCTACGATACCACCCTGCGCGACGGAACTCAATCCGAAGGTTTCACACTTTCAAGCAATGACAAGGTGCGCATCGCACAAAAACTCGATGACATCGGCGTGGCCTTCATCGAAGGCGGCTGGCCGGGCTCGAACCCAAAGGATGTTGAGTTCTTCGAGCGTGCCCGCGATATGCAATGGAAGAATGCGCTGATTGCCGCATTCGGTTCCACCTGCCGCGTCAAAGGCGGACCCGAAGATGACGCCAACATCAAGGCCTTGCTTGATTCCCAAACGCCTGTCTGCACCATCTTCGGAAAATCGTGGACGTTGCATGTCAGGGAAGTCTTGCAGACAACACCCGCAGACAACCTGCGCATCATCGAACAATCGGTTGCGTATCTCAAAGCCAATGGCAAGCGCGTCATCTACGATGCCGAACATTTCTTCGACGGCTTCAAAGCGGACTCGGCCTACGCGCTCGAAACATTGCAGGCTGCGATACGCGGCGGCGCGGAAACCGTCGTTTTATGCGACACCAATGGCGGCTCAATGCCCTGGGAAGTGGAACGTATTGTTCGCGAGATGAAACATGCGCTCAAACATCCATTTGGGATTCACACGCACAACGATTCTGAATGTGCCGTGGTCAACTCGCTGACCGCGATCCGCGAAGGCGCAATGCAGGTGCAGGGCACGATCAACGGTGTGGGCGAACGCTGCGGCAATGCCAACCTGGTTTCGATCATCGCTGACCTTGAACTCAAGATGGAATATCAATGTCTGCCTGAAGGAAAACTTGGAAATTTATATGAACTCTCGCATTTCGTGGCGGAAGTTGGCAACCTGACGCCTGATGAGCATTTGCCATTTGTGGGTAAATCCGCTTTTGCGCACAAAGGCGGCGTGCACGTCGCCGCGATGAGACGTTCGCCGCAATCGTATCAACATATTGAACCGGAGAAGATCGGCAATAAAATGCGCGTGGTTGTTTCTGACCTTTCGGGACGCGGCAACTTGTTGAGCAAGGCCGAGGAACACGGCGTGGAAGTGGAAGGCGAGGAAGTCGTTGGTGTGCTCCATGACATCAAGGAACTCGAATCGCGCGGCTTCTCCTTCGAAGCCGCCGAAGCTTCTGTGACCATGATGTTGAAGCGGCAGGAATACGGATACAAGCCGCCCTTTGAACTCGTGGACTTTTTCGTCAACGTCGAGCATCGTCAGGGACGCGGTATCTTTGCCGAAGCCATGGTCAAGGTGCGGGTGCAAGGTGAGTTGCTGCATACGGCTGCGGAAGGGAACGGCCCCGTCAATGCGATGGACAATGCCTTGCGAAAGGCATTGTCAGGATATTATCCGCAAATTGCAAATTTCAATTTATCCGATTACAAAGTCCGCATCCTGGATTCGGATCACGGCACGGAAGCCATCACCCGCGTGTTGATCGATACGCGGAATAATACCAGCCGTTGGAGCACAGTCGGCGCAAGCACGAATATCATCGAAGCCTCATGGCGCGCCCTGGCGGATTCAATGGAATACGGCTTGATGGTGGCACATTAAATAACCGTGTGGTTGCGAGGGCGTTCTTGTTCTTTGCCCGAAGCAACCCCTGACTTATGATGAGATTGCTTACCCATTCGGGCACAATGTCGGCGGGGAAAGCAACCTCCTCTCAACGCTATAGAAAAGGAAATTCATGAAATCAAATATTACCCTGCTCCCTGGCGACGGCATCGGGCCCGAAGTGGTCGGTGAAGCCGTGCGCGTGCTGGATGCGATTGCCGGCAAATTTAACCACACCTTCAAATTCACCGAACGTTTGATGGGCGGTTGTTCGATTGATAAATATGGTTCCTCGTTGACCGATGAAACCCTTGCCGATTGCCAGTCTGCGGATGCAGTCCTGCTCGGTGCGGTGGGCGGCCCCAAATGGGATGATCCCAAGGCTAAAGACCGCCCCGAGCGCGGGTTGCTCGCCTTGCGAAAAGGCCTTGGCGTGTTCGCAAATTTACGCCCCGTTAAAGTGCACCCTGCCTTGATGGAGTGGTCGCCCATCAAGCCTGAAAAATTGCAAGGCGTGGATATTCTGGTCTTGCGCGAACTCACCGGTGGATTGTATTTCGGCTGGCCCAAGGGACGTGACGTCAAGGATGGCCGCGAGCGTGCCGTGGATACGCTCGAATATTATGATTACGAAATCCGACGTGTGATGGAACTCGCTTTCAAGCTGGCGAAAGGCCGCAAGAAAAAAGTGACTTCCGTGGATAAAGCCAACATATTAGAGTCGTCCCGTTTGTGGCGTCAGATCGCAACCCAGGTTGGCGCGGAAAATAAAGATGTGGAACTCGAGCACATCCTGGTGGATACCGCTTCCATGCGGCTGATCACCGGCCCCGCATGGATGGATGTGGTCGTCACCGAGAACATGTTCGGCGATATTCTCACGGACGAGGCGTCGGTATTGGCAGGCTCGATGGGGATGCTGCCTTCTGCCAGTTTGGGCGAATCAGGAGTCGGGTTATATGAACCGATTCACGGATCCGCTCCAGACATCGCAGGACGGGGCATCGCAAATCCGATTGGCACGATCCTTTCGTCTGCCATGATGTTGCGTCATTCGTTGAAGTTGGAAGCCGAGGCCGCGTCCCTCGAAAAGGCAGTGGATCAAACGATCACAGAAGGCGCACGGACTGCGGATATCGGCGGCAAGTTAACAACCCGTCAGATGACGGACGAAATTATCAAGAATTTGTAGGGGCGGTCTTTATGACTGCTATCGGCAGGGATACACCCTGTCCCAACAAAATATGAAAAGGAGAATTGAGTTATGGGCATGGAATCAAAATTTATCTGGATGAACGGCGAAATGGTGCCGTTCGAAAAAGCGACGCTGCATTTTCTCACGCCCGCACTGCATTACGGTGCGGCTGTCTTTGAAGGGATTCGCGCATACAACACGGATAAGGGGCCCGCGGTCTTTCGTTTGAATGAACATACCGAACGGCTGTTTGACTCGGCGCGTGTCTTGGGTTTCCGCGAATTTCCATGGGCAGTGGAGCAGGTTAACAAAGCGGTCAAAGATACGGTGCGCATCAATGGATTTAAGGACTGCTATATCCGTCCATTGATTTATCTTGACGGCGGCGGCTGGAACTTAACCGTGGATGCAGGCAAACCGAGTCTGGCGATTGCCGTTTGGGAATGGGGCAATTACCTGGGCGAAGAAGCGCTGGAAAAAGGCATTCGCGCGAATATTTCATCTTTCACACGCCATCACCCGAACGTGATGATGACCAAGGCCAAGATCTCAGGCAATTACGCCAACAGCATCCTGGCAAAGACAGAGTCGATGCGCTTGGGATTTGAAGAAGCGATCATGCTGGATCCGCAGGGATACATTGCCGAATGTACCGGAGAGAATCTTTTTGTTGTGCGTCATGGCAAAATTATCACGCCCTCCACTGCGCCAGTATTGGAGGGGATCACCCGTCATTCCATTCATACGATTGCACAAGATCTGGGATACAAGGTTTTGGAGCAGCCCATTTCACGCGACCAACTCTACATCGCGGACGAAGTCTTTGTGTGCGGGACCGCTGCTGAGTGTATTGGTTTGAGCGAGATCGACTTCCGTAAGATCGGGAATGGCAGGACCGGTCCCATAACGCGCAAGATCCAGACTCTGTATCACGATGCGATCCACGGCAAGGTTGCAAAATATGAAAGCTGGTGTGATTATGTGGGGTGATAGACCAGGGTTGGAAATATTAGCGATCACAATCCTGTGTTATAATCTCGCCGCCTTGATGAAA
>CAZEGE010000130.1:0-7934 GCA_964511765.1 uncultured Anaerolinea sp. | reverse complement strand
CGAGATAATTCCCCAAATGCTGGCGTCCCGTGGGGCGCGCGCCCGAAAAAACTCTTCCCTTTTTAGCCATTCGTGATCCTCTTAATCAACCATCTTTGAGATGATACTGACGATTTCGCCCGCTTCTGCGTGACGTTTTGTTTCCATTTTGGAATAGATTGTCTGCCCGTTCACGCTGACCTCGAACCTGCCTCCGTCCGAGGGAATCAACGTCACCGACTCAATAACATGCTCATAATCCTTGAGCAATTCCTCCGCCAGGCTCACGGCCCGCTTGGTGTAATGTCAGACCGCGCAATAAACAATCTCGATTTTAAGCATGGATTCCTCCGTAAAAATATGTTAGAAAATTATAACATGCCGCGTCTTAAGGCTTGTCATGCCCCGTCATGCACGCTATAATTCGCTAGTAGTACCAGAAAGAAGCAAGGAGAAACAGTATGCCAGTTTATACCTATCGTTGTGAAGCCTGTGGAATTCAATTCGAACGCCACCAGTCATTCACAGACGCATCATTAAAGACCTGCCCCGAATGTCGCAAAAAATCGCTCAAGAAGGTCATCACCCCCACCAAGATCATCTTTAAGGGTTCAGGATTCTACGCCACAGACCATAAGTCGCCTTCAGGAGACTCATCCAAACTCAAGAAATCCGGTTCTAAAGAGAAGGAAAGCGCCTCGAAAGAAAACGCCAAGGAAAGCAAGCCCGCTTCAAACGAGAAATCGGAGTAAGCCGTGGTTTTATAGAAGCGCGACAAATGTCGCGCTTCTATTTATTTACCGTAACTGATAGATCCTGATCATTCCTCTTTGGCCGAGAAACAACTTGAAACGTCCGCCAAATATCCTTTTCATCAACAAATCCCAAAAGTCATTGCCTGCGCATCCAGATCAACACCACCGTAAAGGGGATCAATGCAAATACGGCGCTGACAAATGCCATCATATTATATCCAAGCGAGGCAAAAATAAATCCGCTTCCCAGGCTTCCAAGCGCAGCAGCAAGACCAATGAGCAGATCATTAAACCCTTGCGTGCGGGCGCGCTCCAGGGGAGAGAGTTGATCTGCCAGCAAAGTCGAACCGCCAACGAAACAAAAGTTCCAGCCAAGCCCAAGCAAAAATAACGCCACACCCAAAGGCAAAACATCCGGGGAAATTGTGGCCGCGATACAGGCGATCACCAGGGTTGAAGAACCGATCAGAATAACAACCCCGCGTCCCCAACGGTCTGCCAGCCGCCCGGAGATGATCGAAAACGCATACATGCCAAATGTGTGCGATGAAATCACCAGTGAAATATCAGTCAAACCATGGTTATGTCCTCGCATGTGGAGCGACGTAATGACCATGACCAGCACCATCACCATTTGACCCAACACCATGCTGACGACCGCCACAAACGCCGCCGGTTGACGAAGGATTTGAAGCACGCTTCGAACCGCGCCCGAGCCTGTTACTGTTTCAGGGTATTTTTCCGCCACCTCCCTGCCGATCTCGCGCGGATCGGGGCGCAACCCAATAAACACAACCACTGCCGCAATGGCAAACAGAATTACACCAACCAGATATGCGCCTGCCAATTCGTCAATCCCCCACGAGCCGACGAGCCCGCCCGCAGGTCCCGCCACAAATGGACCGATTACCGATCCGACCGTCCCGCCGATGACCACGTTGGAAATCGCACGTCCGCGATGTTCTGGAAGGTTCACTTCTGCTGCCGCAAAACGGCCGAGTTGCACAGCCGCGTTTGCAACACCCATCAGCACCATGCCGCCAAGAAATAAGGCAAATGAATGAATGGCAATTGCAAAAAATGTCACGCCGGACCCTATGACCCCTGCACTTAACCCGATCACAAGGCCGCCGCGGCGGCCGATTGCATCAAAGACATAGCCCCACATAAAAGCAGAGAATGCGCCGGCCAGCAAATACACAGCCGTAGGCACACCCGCCCAGCTTGGGTTTTGACTGAGTTCCTTTCCCACAATTGAATTAAGCGTAGCTGCCGCAATAAAACCAGCCGAGGCCAGGGATTGTTGGGCAAAAAGGACACCTGTAATTTTTCGCGCGGTGGATTCGAGGTTGGTCATATCATTTCCTGATTACAAAATAAAGCCGAGTATAACAAAGCTCACCTCGAAATAAACTTCCGAGGTGAGCCAATCCTATTTTATATTTCTTGTTTTATGGATTAAGCATTACTTTTCTCTCACCACTTATCACTTCTTCTTGCCCGCCTTCTTCGCAACGCCTTTCTCTTCGCGTCCCATGGTATCCATCACCGCCACGGAAGCGATTTGAACGATGGTATTCACATCATCGCCAGTTTGCAAAACATGCACCGGCGCGCCCAACCCAAGCAAAATCGGGCCGATTGCCTTGGCATTCCCCAAACGGGCCAGCAATTTGTAGGCGATGTTTGCAGATTCAAGCGACGGGAACACAAGCACATTGGCATCCTTCACAGCGCTGAATGGATAGCGTTCTTCCACAATCTCGGGAACTACTGCTGTATCGGCCTGCATTTCACCATCCACAAGCAAATCCGGCCGGCGTTCTTTCACCAGCGCAACAGCCCTGCGGACCTTATCCGAAAGCGGATGCGGTGTGGAGCCAAAGTTGGAGAACGAAAGGAAAGCCACATGCGGGTCGATCTCAAGTTTCACTGCATAATCGGCCGCGAGACAGGCGATCTCTGCCAGGTCTTCGGCAGTCGGATCAATATTCACGGTGGCATCTGTGAAGAGGAATACTTTTTCCTCAAAGATCATAATATAAATGCCCGCCGCACGCGCCACGCCGCGAGCCGTGCCATGGATTTGCAAAGCGGGTCGGATCACTTCGGGATAATCATAGGTCAAGCCGGAAATGAAGGCGTCCGCATCGCCCATCTTTACCATCAGCGAGCCGAGGATGTTGGGATCGCGCACTTTCTTAAGCGCGTCACTGGCAATCATCCCCTTGCGTTGACGCAATTCATAGAATGATTTTGCGTAGGCATCCAATTTGCCAAATTTATCGGGATCAACGATCTCGGGCTTGTAATCAATGCTGAGACTATTAATTCGTTCTTCGATCACACTTTTGCGTCCGATCAAAATAGGAGTGGCAATGCCTTCCTCCTTAATTTGATACGCCGCACGGATGATCTTCAATTCTTCGCCTTCTGCAAATGCAATGCGCTTGCTGCCGCCCGAAGAACGCGCCTTATTCTGGAAGAAGTACCGAATACGCTCACCCTTGCCCTGGCGATAGGCAAGCTGCTCGCGATATTCATCGAGATCGATCTTCTTGCGAGCCACGCCGGTCTCCATCGCCATCTCAGCGACTGCGGGCGCTTCCCACAACAGCACACGCGGATCAAACGGCTTGGGAATGATGTACTCGCGTCCGAACTTGATGCTCTCGCCGCCGTACGCGCGGATGACAGAATCAGGCACATCCTCTTTCGCAAGCGCGGCTAACGCTTTGGACGCCGCAAACTTCATATCATCGTTGATTTGCTTCGCGCGCACATCCAACGCACCGCGGAAAATGAATGGGAAGCCCAATACGTTATTGACTTGATTTGTATAATCGGAGCGGCCTGTCGCAATGATGACATCACTGCGCGCTTCCTTCGCCAACTCGGGTCTGATCTCCGGGTCGGGATTCGCCATCGCAAAGATGACCGGGTCCTGCGCCATCAACTTGACCATCTCCGGCGTCATCACATTCGCCACAGACAAACCATAGAACACATCCGCGCCGCGCAGCGCATCGGTCAGAGTCCGCGCATCCGTGTCCACAAGGAAGCGTTCTTTATACTTATTCATGTTTTCCTTGCGGCCTTTATAGACCACGCCCCGGCTGTCGCATAACATGATATTCTCGCGCTTCACGCCCCACCTGATCGCCAACTCTGCGCAGGAGATTGCCGCCGCGCCCGCGCCAGAAATAACGATGCGAATCTCCTCATGTTTCTTCCCAACGATTTCCAACGCATTCGCCAGACCTGCGGATGAGATGATCGCCGTGCCGTGCTGGTCGTCGTGGAAGACGGGAATATCCAGCATCTTCTTTAATTCTTCCTCAATGTAAAAACATTCGGGGGCTTTGATATCTTCGAGGTTGATGCCTCCAAAAGTGGGAGAGATCGCCGCAACTACTTTGATAATTTCGTCAGGGTCGTGCGAATTCACCTCAATGTCAAAGACATCAATATCCGCAAACTTTTTGAACAGCACACCCTTTCCTTCCATCACGGGCTTGCTTGCCAACGCGCCGCGGTCACCCAGACCCAAAATCGCCGTGCCGTTGGAAACCACCGCCACCAAGTTTCCTTTGGACGTATATTCATACGCGTCATCGGGATTCTTCTCGATCTCCAGCACAGGTTCTGCGACGCCGGGAGTATACGCCAGACCCAGATCGCGCTGGGTATCCAGGGGCTTGGTCGGCACAACTGCTATCTTGCCGGGTTTGCCTTTCAAACGATGATATTCGAGTGCTTCTTCACGTGTAATTTTAGCCATGGTACCTCCAGTGAATTAAGAACTTGTAAATTATTGCATAACTTTGGTAAAACCACATAGTTCCATTTGTCACGATTCTGATGAATGCTATTACCCCGCTGCCATGGAAAAGTTATGTTAACAAATCATGAAATTCAAGTATAATTCAGAAATTAATTGGAAACTTCCGCCGCACCCGCGGTCTGCTTGAAACTGACTGGAAATTCGTGCACGATCCTCCCCCAACTTTGGGAGTTATTTTGTGAAGTCTCATTTAGGAAAAAATTTGAGAAGACAACTGGCTTCACCCTGATAATCGAGTGCCGAACGTGATGTAAGACTTGTCACGCATTTTGACCTACCCAGGTCCCGCCCCTTTCGGGACCCGCAAGCTGGTCATTCAATCCAGACATTTTCCACAGCCGAGGCCGTTCAGACGGAAGCCTCGGCTGTGTGTTTATAAATATGAAGAAAATAACCGCCTTGGTTGTGCAAAAAAAGAACCCCAATCGGGTAAACATATACCTGGATGGAGAGTTCGCCTTCGGGCTGGCACGCATCACGGCCGCCTGGCTGCAAACAGGCCAGGAATTAAGTAATGAAAAAATCGCGCAAATGCAAGCCGAAGACGCGCGTGAACGGGCCTTTCAACAAGCCATGCTCTTCCTGAGCTACCGCGTCCGTTCCGAAAAAGAAATAAGGCAAAACCTGCTCAAGCATGAAATTCCGGAAGAGGTCATCGGGCAAACGCTCGAAAGACTTCGCGAGAGCGGGCTCGTCAACGACAACCAATTTGCCCGCGCCTGGGTGGAAAATCGCAATACCTTCCGCCCGCGCAGCCGCCGTGCATTGACGATGGAACTTCGTCAAAAGGGACTCGACGATGAAACTGTGCAAGCTGCAGTTTCAAACGTGGACGAAAATGCCCTGGCTTATGAATCTGCCAATAAACGGGCAGGCAGGCTCAAAGGTCTGGAATGGGGCGAGTTTCGCAGGAAACTGTCCGAGTACCTTGCACGCCGCGGCTTCCCATATTCCGTGATCGCGCCAGTCGTCACCCAGATCTGGAACGAGGTGCATGCGGAAGAACAACATTTTGAAGATGAGGATATAACATGAGTCCCCTTAACATAATAACAGATATACTGGCGCTCATCGTGGGCGTCGTGGCTGGATATTTTATTCATCGATATCAGGCCGAACGCGCCGCAAATGAGAAACAAAATAAAGCCGACGACATATTAAAGGCGGCGAACACTCAGGCTCGCATGATTGTGAGCGGCGCGCAGGATAATGCCACCAAGATCATCCAGGCGGCTGAATCCGAGATCAAGGAACGCCGCATCGATCTGAACAAGGAAACGGATCGTCTCGAAAAACGACGTTCCGAAGTTGACAGCCGATCCGAAAAGATCGAACAACGCGAACAAACCTTGAACAAGCGTCAATCGCAGGTTGACAGACGCGGCAACGAGATCGAAAAACTCTACGAAGAACAAGTCAATAAACTCGAACAGATCGCGCAAATGACGCAGGACGAAGCGCGCAAAGACCTGTTTGCCGCAGTGGAAAAAGAAGCGCGCGGCGACATGGCGCGCATCATCCGCCAGATCGAAACCGAAGCACGTGAAGAAGGTGAAAAACGCGCCCGCAAGTTAATCGCGGATGCGATTCAGCGTGTGGCCTCCGAACATGTGGCAGAAGTCACCCGCGCCGTTGTCACCCTGCCCAGCGAAGAAATGAAGGGACGCATTGTGGGACGCAACGGGCGCAACATCAAAGCCTTTGAGCAGGCCGCAGGCGTGGATGTGATCGTGGACGATACGCCCGATTCGGTCACCGTCTCCTGCTTCGATTCAGTGCGCCGCGAAATCGGCCGCCGCGCCCTGGCTAAGTTAATTTTGGATGGACGTATTCATCCCGCCCACATCGAAAAGATCGTGGAAGATGAAACCAAAGCCGTTGAGAAGATCATCAATGAAGCCGGTGAACAAGCCGCCTTCGACGCCAACGTCACAGGCATACACCCCGAAGTATTACGCATGATGGGCCGCCTGAAATTCCGTACATCCTACGGACAGAACCAACTCGCCCACGCCGTGGAAGTTTCAAAACTGGCAGGCATTCTTGCCGCAGAACTCGGCGCCAATGTGGAACTTGCCAAACAGGGCGGTTTCCTGCACGATATCGGCAAAGCCATGGATCATAATCAGGAAGGCACACATGCCGGCCTGGGAGCGGAATACTGCAAACGCTACGGCGTCAATCCGATTGTCGTGAACGCCATCGCTTCGCACCACCACGAAGTTGACCAGGAGACCGTGGAAGCGGTCATCGCCGAATCAGCAGACGCCATTTCAGGCGCGCGCCCCGGCGCACGCCGCGAAGACCTGGAAGCCTATATCAAACGCATCCGTTCGCTGGAGGAAATGTCCATGTCCTTTGAAGGCGTGGAGCAGGCCTTCGCCATTCAGGCTGGGCGCGAAGTACGTGTGCTCGTCAAACCGGAAGCAATCGACGACCTGTCCTCCGCAAGGCTGGCGCGTGACATTGCCAAGAAAATCGAAGAGACCATGCAATATCCCGGTCAGATCCGGGTAACGGTGATACGCGAAACCCGCTCGACGGAATACGCAAAATAATTCCATCCAGGATATTTTCAGTGAAATCCCCCGTTTCACCGGGCGCTGCGATCGCGGGAATAGGTGAAACCTAGACGTCCTGAAAGTCATCCTTGCCGCTCCTAAATGCCACGCACGAACCGCAACAGGCGTTCTCGTATTGAGGACGCCTGTTAAGTTAAAGGAACAAGCACCCACCGCCCATAGGCGACAAACACTGCAAAGGCGAAAAGAATGACACTAACAAAAACCTTGGGTTTTTCGCGAAACTTGATATGGAAATAAATTGAGAACAGCAATATTACGGATAGTAGCGCTGCCGTTACTGGTATTATCCAAGTTGATGACCCCAAAACGCCAGGCAGAATTAATCCCATCGTTCCCATTAATGTAAAGACTGGAATTAAATAAAGGAAAGGTTGGGAAAACCTGCCCATCTTTTGCATCGCTTCTTGTATGGTTGGCTGGGATTGACGAAGACCGTGTGAATAGGAAACATTAAGCATCTTTATACCCAGAATTATTTGGATAACCCACAATGCTGTATTTATATTCATCTTTATCTCCAAACGATTTTTTTCAGGTGTTGTTTCTCGTCGTATTGCCAGTTACACAAACAGTAGTTTGATTGCCCAAGGGCTTGCGATATCAATCCCGTAGGGAGCATTGCCCCCTTTTTGGGATAGCAACGTTGGGTTTCAAGCAGTTCAACCACCACAACCGCCGCCGCGCTTTATAGTGGCGCGCCAGTCCCTTGCCGAATCCCAGTTCACGTAGTGTTATCTGCGATCCAAAACTATGTTACTTTTCTGAAACGTG
>CAZEGE010000129.1:0-8159 GCA_964511765.1 uncultured Anaerolinea sp. | reverse complement strand
CCTTTACGCAATCTATCAAGACTGGTTCGAGGAGAACATTCATGGAAAATGAAAACCTAAGTTTGCCGAATTACAACATTCCAGAAGATATTGAAAATGTGATCGCCATCACCACGATTGACCGCCTGTACAACTGGGGTCGTCGCTCTTCGGTATGGCCGCTGATGTTTGGCCTGGCATGTTGTGCCATCGAAATGATCGCCGCACAGACCGCGCGTTACGACATGGCGCGCTTCGGCATGGAAGTGATGCGGCCCACCCCGCGTCAGGCCGATATGATGCTGGTCTCCGGCACAGTTACCAAGAAAATGCTGCCTTCCATCATCCGTCTTTACAACCAAATGCCCGAACCCAAATATGTTGTGGCGATGGGCGCATGCGCTTCGAGCGGCGGGCCTTTCAAAGAAGGGTACAACGTGGTGGCGGGGATCGATAAATTCCTGCCCGTCGATGTGTACATCCCCGGCTGCCCTCCCACCCCGCAGGCCTTGATCGCCGGCATGATCAAACTTCAGGAAAAGATTGACAAGCAATCCATCAAGACTGTGCGTTGGTATAACAAGGAAAAGAAGGATGGCAACTATGTGCCCATGCCCATCCTCGGACCTGATTTGATCGATGTGCGCCGCAATGCGGAAATTAAACAAGCCGCCGCAGCCAAGGAAGGTGCATAATGGCAACCCCGCTTCCCACTGCGACCCTTGATTTGGTTGCCAGATTCCCGGCCAGCGTCAGCGCTGACACACGCCCCGGCTACACAGGCTTCATCGTCAAAAAAGAAAACCTGGTGGAAGTGGCCACCGCCATCCGCGACGAATTTGGTTACGACCTGCTTACCGCTGTTACCGGCGTCGATTATCTGGCCGAAAATAAAATGGAAGTGGTCTATCACGCCTATAAGACAACAGGCGGAGCAGGCCTGGTCTTCAAAGTGCAGGTGGACCGCATCGATCCAGTCGAAGTCCCCTCGCTGATCGATATTTGGGCGGGCGTGGATTTTCAGGAACGCGAAGCCTGGGATTTACTTGGCATCAAATTCACAGGCCACCCGGACCTGCGCCGCATCTTGATGTGGGAAGGCTATCAAGGTCATCCGCTGCGCAAAGACTGGAAGGAACCATTCTTTGAAGAGGAAACAAAGCCTTTCAAAAGCCGCTGGCCCGATGGCAAGCATGTCTTTTCCGAAGAGAAGAATCCTTTCCGCGATAACTTGAACTTCCCGGCAGGCTTCGACCCTGAGGCCTATCAACCTGAGAATGAAGACGACCTATACGCCTCCCTTGAACAATTCAGATCAAAGGGTGAAGATGACCGGTTGAAGACCGATCATATCGTCGTCAACATGGGACCGCATCACCCCTCCACGCACGGGGTGCTGCGCGTGGCCGTCACATTGGACGGCGAGACCATCACCGGCCTCAAACCTGTGATGGGATACCTGCATCGCAATCATGACAAGATCGGCGAACGGAATACCTACCTGCAGGTCATCCCCTACACCGACCGCCTTGATTATTTCAACTCGATGAGTAATAACATCGGATATGTGACCACGGTTGAAAAATTGATGAAGATCCCCGTGGCTGAACGCGCTGAATATATCCGCGTGATCATGGCGGAGCTAAGCCGCATTCAGAACCATCTCATCTTCATCGGCATGTTGATGAATGACCTCGGCGCCATGTACACGCCCTCCTTATACGCATTTGAAGAACGCGAATTGATCCTCGATATCTTTGAGGCAGTCTCAGGCGCGCGCATGATGTGCAACTACTTCCGTTTTGGCGGCGCGGTGCGCGATGTACCAGATTTCGCCCTGCAGAAGATCAAGGAACTGGTGCACGAACGCCTGCCAGCCAAGACCGATGAAATGGAACGCTTCCTAAATGAGAATGAGGTTTTGGTCGCACGTTTGAAAAACCTGCATGTCTTGACCGCCGAAGATGCCATCCGTTATTCGGTCACAGGACCTGTCCTGCGCGCCGCGGGTGTGCCTTACGACCTGCGCCGCGCGGACCCATATTCCGTATATGACCGCTTCGATTTCGATGTAGCCGTCCGGTATAACGGCGATATGCTGGATAATTACCTCATCCGCTTTGACGAGATTCGACAGTCTCTGCGAATTTTGGAGCAGGCGCTCAAGCAGATTCCCGCAGGGCCGATCAACTCACAGAAACCGCAGTATCAGGTTCGGGTGCCGGCCGGCGAGGCGTATGGCCGCATTGAGTCTCCCAAAGGCGAGCTGGCTTTCTATGTCGTCTCGAACGGCAAGCCGAATCCGTATCGCTATCACGTGCGCCCAGCTTCATTTGTCAACCTGCAGGCTGTTGAAAAGATGTGCGTCGGCACAAAGATCGCCGACTTCGTTGCGCTCCTGGCAATGCTCGATATTGTGATGGGCGAGCTGGATAGATAAAACCCACCCGCCATTGCGAGGGCGCGCTTTGCCCGAAGCATTTCCCTTTACACGTGGGAGATTGCTTCGTCGGGAAAGCATCCTGCTCGCAATGACATGAGGAGAATCAACTTATGTATGGAAAAGGTATTCTTAAAGGATTAAGCGTCACCTGGAAGCGATTCTGGGAAACATACACGGAAGATATTTCGTGGATAATTCGAGGCAAGCAGCGTTACAACACAGCGGAAGGAATTGCACATCGCTCCAGCAAGGACGCACGCGGTATTTTCACGGTGCAATACCCGGAAGAACAGCTGCTCCAACCCGAGGAATTTCGTTTTGTTCCGTTCTTAGTTTACGATGAAGGCGCGGACGGCAAGCAGGAAGTGCGCTGTACCTCGTGCGGGATTTGCGCAAAAGTTTGCCCGCCACAATGTATTTGGATTGTGCGAACGAACGATCCCGCTACGGGCCGGCCTGTTCCCGTTCCGAAAGATTTCTACATCGACATGGACATCTGCATGAACTGCGGCTTCTGCGCGGAGTATTGCCCGTTCGATGCGATCAAGATGGATCACGATTTCAACATCGCTTCATATCATCGTAACGTGTACAATCTTGAGAAATTGCTCAAGCCCGCGAAATATTACGCTGAAATCCGTCCACAGAACGCGGCCATGGAAGATGAAGCCCGTCGTGAAAAGGAAGCGGCCAAAGCCGCCAAAGCCGAAGCAAAAGCCGCGGCAGCGTAATCATCACCACATCGTCATTGCCAGGGTGATGCATTTCGCCCGTCATCGTACCCGCTGGGTAAGCAATCTCAAAGTTAATACGGAAGATTGCTCCGTCGCACACCTGCCCTGGCGGGCGGTGCCAGGGAAGTACGCTCCTCGCAATGACGTAAATTTTTTTAATAGGTAGATCAAATGACAAAACTTACCAAAGAAACCGTGCTCGCCGCCTTAGGCACAGTCCAGGAACCTGACCTCGGCCAGGATCTGGTTACATTAAACATGATCCGCGATCTTGAAATTACCGGGGACAAGGTTTCGTTTGCAATCATGCTGACAACTCCCGCTTGTCCATTTCGCGGAAAGATCGAGAAGGATGCAAAGACCGCTGTTTTAGCAATTGACGGCGTGAAAACTGTAGATGTTAAAATGGATTCGGACGTGCCAAACGACGGCCGTATGCGCGGATTGGTGAACATGCCCATTCGCAATGCAATAGCGGTCGGCTCAGGCAAGGGCGGAGTGGGAAAGTCAACCGTCTCAGTGAATATTGCAGTAGCACTGGCAAAGGCTGGCGCACGGGTCGGCTTGCTGGATGCGGATATTTACGGTCCGAACACACCCACCATGCTGGGCGTGGAAAAACTGCCTCCGCCGAACGGACAGCGTCTCATCCCCGCACAGGCACATGGAATCAAGATGATCTCAATGGGCTTGCTCGTCAAACCCGGCCAGCCGCTCATCTGGCGCGGACCGATGCTCAATTCCGCCATCCGTCAATTTTTGGGCGATGTGGAATGGGGCGAACTGGATTATCTCATCGTGGATCTGCCCCCAGGTACGGGTGATGCGGCTTTATCGCTGGCTCAGGCTCTTCCTTTAAGCGGCGCAGTCGTGGTGACCCTGCCTCAACTGGTCTCGCTGGAGGATGCCAGCCGTGGACTTAACATGTTCAAGCAATTGGAAGTGCCCATTCTTGGCGTGGTAGAGAACATGTCCTATCTTGATCTGCCTGATGGCACGCGCATGGATCTCTTCGGTTCGGGCGGCGGCGAGAGTCTTGCACAAGCCACAGAGACCACTTTCCTTGGCAAGATTCCGATCGATCAAAATGTGCGCATCGGCGGGGATAGCGGCAAGCCGATTGTGGTTTCCCATCCAGATTCGGTAGTAGCGCAAGCCTTTACAGACATTTCCCAGAAGATCGCGGCAAAGGTCAGTGTGGCAGCGCTGAGTGGGAAGAACGAACTGCCGATCAATATTGTGGAATAAGAAATAAAGAACTCGGAGGTTTGATAAACCTCCGAGTTCTTGCAACATCCGTACGGTATAATTACGCGCATGAACCCAAACATTATCGGTGTCCGTTTTACCAAAATCGGCAAGATCTATCACTTCAACTCGAACGCCGTACAGGATGTGACTGTCGGCGAGCATGTCATTGTGGATACTTCACGCGGCAAACACCTCGGCGAAGTGGTGCAATTGGTACAGGAAACGCCTTCACAACCCGAGGGCGGCTGGAAGTCCGTTGAGAGGCGCGCCAATCCGCGCGACTTGCTGCTCCTGCAATCCTGGCAGGCCAAACAGACCGAAGCCATGATCAGTTGCCGCGCGCGCGCCTCCGAGCTTGACCTGAAAGGAGTCAAGATCATCGCCGCTGAATACAACTATGATGGCTCGCGTCTCGCCTTCCTGTTCAACACAGAGAGCGAAGACAAAGTTGACTTGAAATCGCTCAAAAAGGATATGCACGAGTTATATCCCACCACGCACATTGAAATGCGGCAGATCGGTCCGCGTGACGTGGCGAAAATCCTGGGCGGCATGGGCGCCTGCGGAATTGAAACACGCTGTTGTTCCAAATTCCTGACAGACTTCTCGCCCATCTCCATCAAGATGGCAAAAGAACAGGGCATCTCGCTGACACCCAACGAGATCACCGGCATGTGCGGACGCCTGCGCTGCTGCCTCGTTTATGAATATGAGCAATATGTGATTGCGCGTAAAACCCTTCCAAAACGCAATAAAAAAGTGGTTACCCCCAAAGGCGAAGGCAAGGTTATAGACATCATGCCCATGAGCAACCAGGTGGTTGTGCTGATTGAAGATGCAGAAGGTAAACGCTCGAGAGAGACCTTCGGACGCGAAGATATTCAACCGTGGGACGAACTAGAAGCCCTGCGCCGAAAATCCGAAGCCCCCTGTGACCGTCACGAAAACGGTGGATGTTCCTGCGGCAAAGCGAAGACAAACGGGAATTAGGATACGTAATGTTAATCGCCTGATTCCCAATGACCTGATCCATGACACCTGATACCTGGACCACTCCTCAAAATATACTGGTCATCCTCGCTCATCCCGATGATCCAGAATTTTTTTGCGGCGCAACACTGGCTCGCTGGGCGCGCGCAGGACATAGCATCACCTACCTTCTCCTCACTTGTGGCGACAAAGGCTTCCATCCCACGACACATCCAGAAATGACCCCTGAAAATTTATGCGGGATCAGACATCAGGAGGAAGTCAATGCCGCGCAGGTGATTGGAGCCAACCCGCCTCTCTTTCTGGACATGCCGGATGGCTGCCTCATCCCTAGCCTTGACCTCCGCCGCGACATTGTCCGCGAAATTCGCAGGCATAAGCCGGACATCCTCGTCACCTGCGACCCACAAAATCTATTCGCCACATACGGCATCAACCACCCCGATCATCGCGCCTGTGGACAAGTCGTTTTAGATGCGGTCTTCCCTGCCGCCGGCAGTCCTGTCTATTTCCCGGAATTACTCGTGCAGGGCTTTCAGCCTCACATGCCAAAGGAAGTCTGGTGCTCACTTACCAGTCAACCCAACACTACGATAGATGTCACTGAAACCTGGGACATCAAAATAAAAGCCATTCTCGAGCACAACTCCCAGGTGCAGGATGTGGATAAACTCATCGAACGTATGAAATCCCGCCGCACCTCAGACAGTACGGAAGAAAACCCGCGTTACGAAGAGAATTTTAAAGTTGTGAAGTATTCATAATAAACGCTTAGGAGTAAACATGACCGACTTTCTCAAACAGGCAAAAGAACTCTTCCCCTACACCCAGGCCATGCGGCAGGATTTTCATATCCACCCCGAGCTTGGTTTCCATGAAATCCGCACAGGCGGAATCGTTGCCAGGGAACTCGAAGCCCTTGGCATCGAAGTAACCAAAGGCGTCGGCAAAACGGGCGTGGTTGGATTGCTTGAAGGCACGAAGCCCGGCCCCACCATCCTGCTGCGCTTTGACATGGACGCACTTCCCATCGCCGAAGACACGAACGCGGAATATACTTCCGCCAATCCCGGCGTCATGCACGCCTGCGGACATGATGGTCATACTGCCATTGGGCTGACTGTCGCCAAAATACTGAACCAACACAAAAACGAGCTGGCCGGTAATGTAAAGTTCTGCTTCCAACCTTCCGAGGAAGGCTTCAACGGCGAGGAATGCGGCGGCGCGGAAATGATGATGCGGGATGGCGTGCTCGATTCGCCCAAAGTGGATACAACCCTCTCGCTCCACCTTTGGAATGAAAAACCGCTTGGTTGGATTAACGTTGCCTCGGGTCCGGTCATGGCTGGCGCGGAAGAATTCCGTGTCAAGCTGACAGGGAAAGGCGGACATGGAGCCGCGCCTCACACCACCATCGACCCTGTCACAGCAACCGCGCAAATCATCAACGCGCTTCAAACCATCGTCTCGCGTAATGTCTCTCCTTTGCATACGGCCGTGGTCAGCGTTACCAAAGTGGATATTGGCACAGCCTTCAACGTCATTCCGCAGGAAGCAAGGTTCTCGGGCACCATCCGTACTTTTGACCTGGAGGTTCGCAAATTAGTGCTGGACCGTGTTGAACGGGTCGTGCGCGGCATTGCCGAGGCCTTGGGATGCCAGGCCGAAATCAAGATTATCCGTGTCACCCCGGCGCTTGCCAACACCGAGGCAGTTACACAAAAAGTTCAGGCGACAGCGCGGAAAACGCTGCCGGACGCCACGCTTGACATGTCCGGCTACCTCACCATGGGAGCCGAGGATATGGCTTTCATGCAGGAAAAAGTGGACGGCTGTTATTTCTTCATCGGTTCAAACAACAAGGAGAAGAATTTGGACTACGGGCATCATCACCCGAAATTTGACTTCGACGAACAGGCCCTGGTCAACGGTGTGGCGTTGATGGCCTCCGCCGCCGCAGGCCTGTTGACATAATACATATCACTCCCAATTTTGCGCCTGTGAATGCCTCCAATTGGGAGCACACACACTGAATCATGGTCTGCTAATAAAATGAAACACAAAAGGAATTGGATTATCGGCCTCGTTTTGTCTGTAATCGCAGCGTTGATTGCGCTGCAAAATGCCGCCGCGCCGACTCAGGAAGATACCGTTCCCGATTTGGTTATTACCGAAACAATCGAAATATCAACCCCAACCTACGAAGGCTGCGCGTTTGTTTGGGCCTATCACGATGCGCCTGAATTGACTGAAAAAGTGGATACGGCTGTTCGCGCCCTGGATGAACGAGCCAGCGCGCACGCCAGCCTGTTTGGCGAAGACTGCGTTTATGGGGATGGCCACTCCACTTTTGGCGTCATGGAAACGGATTTTTATATCCGCCTGTCTGTGGACGATTTGACAACCGAAGAAGCCTTTGGGGATTGGATAGCCCAGGTTTTGACATTCATCACCCAAATTCCTCGCGAAGAAATCCAGGGGAATTACGGTTTTGTCGAATTCTGGTTTGAGAAGAATGACGCGGAACATATCGTTCTGCGTGTTCCGATCCAAAAATATCTGAATGAAGCGCAGGATAGAACGGGTACGGAATTGTTCCAAATGTTTTACAGCCGGCCATAAAAACAGGTTCAAACCGCAAGCATTGGCAGCACAAAGACCAACATAAACCGCCATTAACAACGGCGGTTTATTATTCCACCCGGGCTTGCACCTTTCGCCACTCCATTAAACGAGGAATTGATGTCTACGCTTCTTTTCAG
>CAZEGE010000128.1:6615-8258 GCA_964511765.1 uncultured Anaerolinea sp. | reverse complement strand
CTGCGCGCTGGAGTTGCTTGACGCTCTCCACCAGATCGCGGCCTTTGTTTTGGTTTTTGCTGCATTCCGTCAGGCTGTCTTCATTGGGCGTCTCGATGCCGACAAAAACTGTGTCGAACCCTGCATCCACCATAAGCCTGAGTAATTCGGGATCATCGGCCAGGTTAATGGTGGCCTCCGTGCTGAACGGCATACCGATTTTCCCCTTACGCCACTCAATCAAGGCTGGAAGCACTTCGGACTTGATCTGCTTTTTGTTTCCAATGAAGTTGTCATCCACAAAGAAAATACTCTTGTGCCAGCCCAATTCGTAAAGACTGTCCAACTCGCCGATGATTTGCGCGGCAGTCTTGGTGCGCGGACGATGCCCAAGTAAAGCTGTTATATTGCAAAAGTCACAATTGAAAGGACAGCCGCGCGAGAACTGAATACTGATCGTGTCGTAATGTTTGAGATTTGCCAACCGCCAAAGCGGGACAGGGGTTTGGCGGATATCGGGGAATTCATCAGACGAGTAAACGCGTCGAGCCTGACCCGCTAACAGGTCGCGCACGAACGGCGCCAGTGTCTCCTCAGCCTCGTTCAAGACAAAATGATCCACATCTGGGAACTGCTCGTGTTCCATCGTGAAGAGCGGACCGCCTGCCACCACTTTCGCACCGACTGTTTTACAGCGTTGGATGACGGCGTGTGCCGATTCGCGCTGTACGATCATGGCGCTGACGAAGATATAATCGGCCCATGCCAGATTTTCATCTGTAAGTTTGGCCGTGTTGAGATCGACCAGACGTTTTTCCCATTCAGAAGGCAACATGGCCGCAACTGTCAATAGACCCAACGGGGGTGCACCAGCTTTCTTTTTGACAAATTTTAGCGCGTGTTTGAAACTCCAAAAGGTATCCGGAAATTCCGGGTATACAAATAGAATTTTCATCTCTATCTCCTTTCGACGTCCAATATTTTTGGTTGAACCTACATCCTTACCGCCTATATTGTGCTGATTGATAATTTAGGTAGCACAATTCTTTCATTGACTGATAGTGCTGCTTGAACAACCTCAATGATCCGTTGCTCGGTATTTTGCTGGGACTGCGGTGATCAACCCTGCAGGCACTATACCAACTAATGGGAATTTATAACTATTTTTTTGCCTTGCTTGGCCGGTCTTTGCCATAACCCCCATGTCGTTCCCTCCGCAGACGACCAACGCTTTCATGTTTTCTGCGATCCTGGAAATCGTTTGGATGGCTTGCCGAGCTACGACCGCTTGTTCTTTGTTAATATCACCACCGATCAATACAAAAACAGGGTATGTATCATCCAGCTGCAATTCGTAGACGGTTTGCGCCAGATCAGAATGCTCGCCAGGAAAAACGCAGAGTGCTTGCCGGTTCGGGAAATTAATTTTTTGAGTACGCATTATTATCTTTCCCTATAAAAATAATTGCCAATTGATCATCTGCTTGCTGTGACCAATAAACTGTCCAAAGCGGACCTTTCCTTTCATTTCGAAAGCTGGTGAAATTTGCCGTGTAAAAATACGAACGGATAAGCCAGTATGGTAAGCAAATCCATAACGAGAAAGAGCAAATTCAATTTCAATTCTATTTTTCCATAGTATTGCTGGAAGAGCGTTAATTAAG
>CAZEGE010000128.1:0-6515 GCA_964511765.1 uncultured Anaerolinea sp. | reverse complement strand
GGTGTATATCGTAATTTAATGGTTTTATCGCAAGTAGCCGATCAAAAACAATACGATTAGTACTACAACAACAGTGTATAACATTGGAAATCTCCTGTCTTATGATATACATGGATGGGCGACCTGTCTGGTCGCCCATCCGGTTTTCAACGAATCGCAGTTCTATGTGATGCCCAACAATTTCAAAACAACAAGGATGATCACGATGACGAGCAAGACGTGAATGACGTTGCCCGAGCGCGGAAAGCCAGCAAAGACATTCGGGCCGAAGTATCCGAGCAACCATAGGACGAGCAATATCACAATAATCAAATTAAGCATGAGATTTCTCCTTTTGTGTGATTTGTACTACACCTCATCATACAATAAACACCCCCCAACCGCATCCATCAGGCGGGGAGTGTTGTTCTCCGCCACTTGGGGGAGACAAATAAAAGCAAATCTTGAGCTGGTTCTACGGAATCGGGCCTACTCTACGGGCACAGTAAAGGTGGCAGGGATGCAGGTAAAGCCCAGCCCTATCGAATACGAGTCTTTCACGCCATCCCGGCCTGGATTGAACTTGCCGGATGCGTCAAGTAAGTCCAAATCGGGAGAGATCGCGAGCATCAACAGGGTGTTGCTTTCAAGCTCTTGAATGGTAATCGTCCCATTGCGGTCTGAGTCGAAGGCGGGCAGGAGGGACTTTGCTGCGGACTCGTCCGTTTTGATACTTTGATTAAGTCCGTCTGCAAAAGCGGGAAGAAACTTACCGCGGAATTCGTCAACAGTCACACCGCCACCCAATATGCCGTTGGCACAACCCTTCGCGCTGAAGTCGGCTTCAAGACGTACGCCGATCAAATCCACATCAACCTGCTCTCCTAATAGAAACATCTGGACTCGTGTCGTGCCCGGGCCACCTGTGAAGTGACCGTTCGTAATTGTGCCGACAATCAGCGAGTTGGTAGGCGCAGCAGGATCAAGTGTGAACTTATCAGAGCCGTCGAAACTGGGTGCTGACTTGGTCTTTTGTCCCTGGAAGATTGACCACGACACACTCGGGTCGTTCAGGGGATCGTTTGCCTTTACGACGTGAAGTGAAACCAGTTGTCCGGTATAAACTGCTTGATCGAGAGTTGATTGCAATTCAATGCCTTGGGCTGCAGACCCGAGCAGAGTAAACAGCTCACCAAACATGTTATCGGGACGCTGTTGCGAATCCCCGTCCACGTTCAGTGCAAACGCCTGTGTCTGCGCCTGCGTTGTCGGTATCAGAAGTTTGTTGGTGACGAATTGATATTGTATGCCCGTTGCAGGCAGGGCTTCAACGGTCTGTGTTGGCGTGGGCGCTGGTTTTAATACTCCGCAGGACGCCAGTATCGACAAAAGCACTCCGGCGCTTGTAGCAACAAAAACATATTTCATTTTCATGATCGATCTCCTTTTTTGCTGATCATATACAAAAAACTCCACAGCCGCATCCATCAGCCGGGGAGAATCCTCCTCCGCCACTTGAGGGGACCCTGTTACCGTCACCACTTCCACCTGATGGAATCTCATTGACGTTTTTCGTCTGTCGTTTCTTTTTTCTGCTGTTTGAGTCGGAAATAATAAACGCTTAAGTAAGCGCCAAAGAGAAAGATGAGTCCGCTCAGATAGGCCCAGACTAGAAATGCGATAATAGCTGCCACTGAACCATAGACTAGGTTCGATACGGAGATATAAGTGGAAACAAAAGACAGGAAGGCTTTTTTGGCTAACTCCCATAGGAAACCTGCCGCCAGCGCGCCGGGTAAAATCTCGCGCCAGGCAGCAGCTCCGTGCGGGAGCATCATATATAGCACCATGAACAAGGCAACATCGAGCAAGATAGCCAGAATCAGACTAAAGCTGCCCTCCAAATAAATAATTTGGTCGGGCAACAAACTGCGAAGGTGGGCGATCAGACTGCCGGCAAATGAAGCCAGGAAAAGAGTTGGTCCAACAAAGATCAGGACAAACAGTATGGCCAAACCGCGCCGCTTCCAGACCGCGCGGCGTCTTTTAACACTCCAAATTTCATTCAGTGTGTGAGTGAATGTGTAAAAAACCGTGGAGGCAGACCAGATCAAACCCACCAAAGCGATGCTGGACGCTGGTCCGCGCGCTTTGATAATTTCGTCAATATTTTGCCCCAGCAACTGACCCATGGCTGGCGCGATAAACTCGAGTCTTTGAATGATAAGCTGCTGGTCCATCGTAGGCCCAAGGCTGAAACTGGCAATGGAAATGCTTAAGAGGGTGATAGGAAAAAGGGAGAAGAGGGCAAAGTAGGCAATCGCAGCAGCAGTGATCGCCGTATCCGGCTTTAGGGCTTCATTTACCGCCCCCGCCAGCATACCCAGCCAGCCGCCTGTGCGCTCATTAATCCTGCCTGCGCTGCGGATACCTCGTTGCCAAAGATGTGTAATATATTTAATCATTCCGCGTTATGCTATCCTAAGCTTCATTATAAGGAAAATCTTATGCAATGATAATCCGAAAAGCCACGGGTCAGTCAAAAGCGAATTCACCAAACAGCACAACTCTCTTCTCTGTTCCCTTCGCTTTATACATTGCCGTATCGGCGTTTTTGAAAAGGACGTTGGCAGTTTCTCCATCTGCGGGATATGTGGCAATGCCAATACTGACCATTATGGAAAGAGCTTTCCCATTAAACTCGCATGCCTCAGCAATCCGATCAACCATCTTCTCTGCAAGGCGAGTCGCGTCGGCTTCTTGCTTGACGTCCAACAACAGATACACAAACTCGTCGCGCCTGAATCAACCCATGTTCGAGATGTTGTTCAAATAACACACGGTTCGGAAGTCCCGTGAGCGCGTCTTGAAGCGCAATTTGTCGCGTTTCCTCCTCTTTGACTTGCGATTTCGATAAATCTTCGAGCGCTTCAGCCAGATCAACCTTCGTGTCAGCGATTTCGGATTCGATGACTATTCGATCAGCCACTTCCTGGGCAAGTTCCGCGTTAACTTGATGCAAATCGTCTGCGGCTTTCGCCACGTTCTGCTCGACATCTTCGTTCTGAGCGATAGCTTCTTTGATGGACTGAACAGGATCATTGGCTTTTTTCCCTCGCTTTAGAACTTTATTTACCGAGGTGAGTTCGCTTGCGGCCTGCTTGACAGTTTCTTTAATCTTCTCACTTTGGTTAAGCACACGTCCAAGCGAAGCGCTCTTGATGGGCATGGTTTTTCTTAAATCTATTGATTTCATAAATATTCTCTCTTTTTGTATATAGGATGGGCTGACTTCATAATAAACAGCGCTGCTTCATTTGCGCCAGTCAGGATTGGGGTGGGTGGAATAGATCAGGGGGGTTAGCCGGTAGATTGGCTTGCAAAATTGGTTCAGCCTTCAAAAGTAGCTCAGTGAGCCGCTCCATACTGCTGACCACCAACTGCGGAGGCAGTTCATCCATCTCCTTTATCACAGCCAACAGGTTTGTCAGCCGTTCTTTGAGATCTGAAATCTGAGCTGCTGCCCCTGAAACGAGGCGGTTACTGACCAGGAGATTCCACAGAATTTGGCATACAGCTGACAGGGGCGGCGCTACAAGGATGCCAAGCAAACCAAAAGCGTCTGCCAGGGCTAGGAGTATGACTAAGGTCAGAATAGGGTTATACGACTTGTGTCTAAAAAGGCGTGGCTCAATCCATACCTTCAGGGCAATTAAGACAACAAGCGTATAGAAAACCGTAAACAGGCTAAGTTGTACACCGGTCAGTAATCCCATTAACAGAGGCAGAATCAGCGCAAGGCCCGCCCCCACCAAGGGTATCAGCCATGCCAGCGCACCGATCAGCGCCAGCAACATCGGGAATGGGGATCCAAGCAGCCAATAGCCAAAGCCTAATAGCAATGCCGCCAGGACGCTTTGGATTATCTCGCTCCGAATGTAAGCGCCGATTTCAGACTCGATTGTGCGCCAGATGTTACGCGCTTGTTTGCGCTGTCCAGATGGAAGCAGCGAAAGCCAGAGTCGTTCAAAATGAATTTGATTGATGCTCCAATAGATGCTCAAAAATAATATGACGATTCCCCCACTCACAATCCCGCCAATGCCCTGCGTGAAGCCAAGTATGGCTGGCAGCACAAGCTGTCCCTAATCGCCGGTGATTGCTTCGAAGAGCCTACTCGGCGGTGGCAGCCGCGCAACCAGCGCCTGTTGGAACGGGCTGCCCTCCAACCATATTGGCAACCTCCACTCATCCTGCACCAACAGAGTTGGGGCTAACTGTTTAATCTCATTGATCGCAGCCTCACCAGTTAAGAAGAGCAGGAAGCCGAAACTGCCCAAGACCACCAGATACAGTAGTATCCAAGCGACGCGCACCACGAAGCCTCGCCGGACCAGGCGGTTAACCAATGGGCGCAGCACTGCCGCAAGAGTGAGCGAGATCAACACGTAGACGACGACAATACGGAACTGCCATAGTATCACCAGCGCCAGCAAAGTGGTCATAACCGCTGTACCAAACACTACCAATTGCTTCGTCATGGCGCGTCCGAAGTACCTGTCCGGGCTAATAGAGCATCAAGGTCAGTTGATATGGTCTCAATCTCATCCATCACCTGATCGATCTGCTTGACCCTTAAATCCGAGCCCCCTTTCTCGAGTCTCACCTGCTTGCGCAAGTCCTGGGCCAGGTCTTGCACTTCATAGCGCAGCCGGCTCGCATAATCGCGTCCGGCTGATACCTCTGGCTCCATTGATTCTGGATGGAATACGAAGTGATCGAGAATGAGCTGAACAATGGCCGCCATGGGAATCGCCATAAGCGCTCCGGCAATCCCGAACAAGGAGCTGAAAGCAAAAAGCGCAAGTAGTGTGACAAATGGATTAACCCCCACTGCTTTACTCATGACGCGCGGCACCAGCAGGCTGTTTTCCAATTGCTGAATAACGACAGTGGCAACGATGACCCAAACCAGCTTGTCAGGCCCAATGGACAACGCAACCAGCGCCGCGGGTATTGCACCAAGCAGCGGCCCAACCATCGGTACGACTTCGAGCAGGCCCGCCACAAGTGCCAACACCGGAGCGTCGGGCAAGCCGATCAGCACATAGGCAGCCAGCGCCAAAATGCCTATGACCAGGCAGAGGATACCTTGTCCGGCAATGTAAAAACCAACCTTGGTTTCCATGGCTGAAATAAGTTCACCAATGCTCTCACGCCGGTTTTGTGGAATCAGCAGTAAGAATGACTGAATGGTTCGCGACCCATCAAGCGTCCAGTAAAAAGCTAGTACCAGAATAACTATGGTTGTAAAGATAACCTTAGCCGCCGATGCCACGTAACCCAGCGCCTGTTCTGCCGAAGCCATTACTTCCTGTCCCGTTTGTTGCGTCGTGCGTGGATTCAAGCTTGGTACCGTAGCTGGAAGGAACTCACTTAAGCGCACAACAAATTGATTGGGGTAATTAATCATCCACTCACGCAGGATTTGGTAGTAGCCCGGCATTGCAGCTGTAATCGTTGTACCTTGATCGACTATCAACGGGAGTAACAAAAACAAGAAGCCGATCAGCAAAGCAAGGAGCAGGAGGTAAACAAGAATTATCCCTGCTATCCTGGGGAGTCCTCGCTGGTGCAACCAGGCTACGGCTGGCCTAATTACTGTGCCAATCACGATGGCGATAAAAAAGGTGAAAACGACTTGCGTAAAACGATAGAGTAGCCAGAAGCTAAGGACTACAAAAACAAGGATGAGAGTCGCCCACACGACCCGCCTGAATGTCCAATCATAAGTTTGCGAAGGTGAATTAAGTCCCATGATTACCTACATTTGCTGTTTAACTTGTCAACCGCGGCGCTGTATTGCCTCGAAGTAAATACGTCAGCACAAATCCTGCTATGAATCCGCCGATGTGCGCCATGTAAGCCACGCCGCCTGTGTCTGCTATGTTGGCAATGGAACCGATGCCGCTAAATAGCTGCAAAACGAACCAGAATCCAATCACAATCAATGCAGGCATGGGAATCACTCGTTGACCCTGCAACACTCTGACCCTACCTTGCGGGAACATCACAAGATAAGCACCCAGCACGCCGGCAATTGCTCCAGAGGCTCCCAGGTTTGGAATATTTGATCCCAAACTAAAAGCCAACTGCGCAAACGTCGCCGCAAGTCCGCATAGGAGATAGAAGACCAGATATTTGCCATGGCCCAATCGATCTTCCACGTTATCACCGAAGATCCACAAGTAAAGCATATTACCGCCGAGGTGGACCCATCCGCCATGCATAAACATGGAAGTGAAGAGTGTCAGGAGATCACCAACGGGATTAGCAAGGAAGCGGCTGGGAACAAAAGCCCACTGCAAAATAAAAGGCTCACCTCCGTTCAGTTCTACAAGGAAGAACAAAACGTTCAGAACGATCAAGGCATACGTGACCAGCGGAACGCCTCTACGAGTATTGTTATCATCACCGATTGGGAACATGGAATTTATTTCCTTATACGTTGTTATCGAGTACTTTGAAATTGAACC
>CAZEGE010000127.1:0-8310 GCA_964511765.1 uncultured Anaerolinea sp. | reverse complement strand
AATCCCAAGTGGATACTTTGTATTTGGCAAGCAAACCCTTTGCCATGGCATTCTTAGTGTGACCCACGCCAACGTCAATCGTGTCTGGGGCCTGGGGACCCTTGCTGTCCTTGTTGGCTTCAATGGCCGCCAATTCATCAGCAGAACCAGCGTTGGGATCGAGTTCATTGATCGTGAGCCCATACTTCGCTTTGAAGGTCTCGATCATCTCACCATAGTTGGCCCAGTCGTGAGGCAGCGCAATGGTGGTCAACTGACCTTCAGCCTTGGCGGCCGCGATCAGATCGTCCAACGGAATGGTTTCGCCGCTCGTCAGATCGGGCCCAGTTACGCCACCACCTTGCGGGCCACATGCCGCCAGATAAGCCATGGCGCTTACGGTGGTAGCGGACAACTTGAGAAAATCACGACGTGTGATTTTTTTCTGAGTGTTTGATGACATTTTTCTCTGTCTCCTATATATAGATGTTTATGATTTGGACACAATAGAAACCTTCCCTGTTCAAATGTTTTCCTGCACACCTCCGATCTGTTAACAAAGTGTTAATATTTTAGCATTATCAATATTCAAAGTCAAACGACCCTTTGAATGATTTGATCAACATAAAATCCTGCCTTTACAAACCTCTGATCCCATTCACAATAAACCAATAAATACCTGCTGAGATCAACCCGCTGACTGGTATGGTAATCACCCAGGCAGTGAGGATATCGCGGACCACGGACCAGCGCACTTTACCAAACCGTTCCGAAGAACCTATCCCGACAATCGCAGAACTTACAACCTGCGTGGTGCTGACCGGCGCGCCGCCAAAAGAAGACGCAAGGATCACAAAAGCGGAGGCCAGCTGGGTGGCAAAACTGTGCACCGGACGGATCTTATAGAACTTGCCGCCCAAAGTACGGATCAACCTCCAGCCGCCCAGGGCAGTTCCCAGGGCCATGGTTGAGGCGCTCATGGCAATCACCCAAAATGGGACAACAAACGTACTTAATACACCGCTAATCACCAAGCTCAGCGTAATGATTCCCATTGTCTTTTGCGCATCATTCGTCCCGTGGCTGAAAGCCAATCCAATGGCAGTAAAAAGCTGGGCGCGTTTGAAAAACTCGTTGATATTCGGAGAGGCGTGACGCGCAAGGAAATAGATCGCACGCAACACTAAAAATCCTACTACAAAGCCAGCCAGTGGTGATAAAAACAAACCGGCCAAAACTTTGTAAATTGCGTAAAGATTAATTACTCCAAAGCCCACAGTAAATGCAACCACGCCAATCAGACCGCCGATCAACGCATGCGATGAACTGCTGGGTATGCCCAGAAACCATGTAATCAGGTTCCAAATGATGGCCGCCAGCAGACAGGCAACGATTGCCTCCAGTGTCAGCAAATGCGAATCGACAATATCATCGCCGACTGTTTTTGCCACAGTCACCCCAAACAGGAAGGGACCCAGAAATTCAGAAATGGCGGTCACGCCCAGGGCAGTCTGTGGGCGGAAAGCCCGCGAGGAGATCATGGTTGCCACAATATTGCTTGAATCGCGCATTCCATTGATGAACTCGAAAACCAACGCAAGAATAATAACAAAAAGCAATTGAGAGGACATTAACACTTTGTTATGTTTTCTTTACAACAATATCTGCGATGGTATTAGCCGCTTCATCCCCGCGGTCTGCGGCGTTGGAAAGATGACGATAGACCTCCCGCATTTTCAACATTTCAACCACGTGATGAATATCCTCAGGCCCGCTGAACAGGTCTGCAACAGCTTCACGATAGACGGCCTCCACGCGGTTCTCCAATGCCTTTGCACGCTGGGCATGGTCGATGGAAACATTGGGATGTTTCGGCAGGCGTTGAACGGCGTGCCAAATCTCGTAGGCGGCATCTTTCAGCAAATTCGCCATCCTCAACATATATTGCGTGGATTTCACATTGAGAATGACCATCTCCATCACGGTGCTATCTGCATAATCAATCACATCATCGATGGAACGGGACAGGGAAAATATATCCTCCCGATCGAAGGGTGTGACGAAGGTGCGGTTTAATTCATCGATTAAGATGCGGCGCACCTCGTCTGCTTCTTTTTCCTTGATGGACAGCTCCTCAGCCACTTCTGAATCAAGCGTTTCCAGATACTTCACCAGCAATCTCAATGATTCATAAGTAATGGAAGCCTGCTGTTCGATCAACTTTTGAAATACATCTTCACGGCGCTTAAACAATTTAAACATGCGATCTCCAAACTTCACACAAACTTTTACTCAATTGGTTCCAACATGCCCGCCACCATGCCAGGAAATTCAGCGCGGAGCTTCTCATCCAATTCGGGTGGGATCAACGGCGTGGTATTGCTCGCCATAATCTCCTTAACCCGCTTCATTGCACGCGTCTGGATATCCGTGGCGCCCTTCTTTTCCCAAATGGTACGCGGATCGCGGTCTGCGATTTTCGTCATGACAGCTTCAGTCTTCATGCGGCTGATCGTATGCTTGGCGATGATATAAGAACCTCCAGGTCCAATCTCCTTGATCAGGTTGACTGCGAGTTCATCATCGCTGAAGGTGATGCCGCGTTTGGCGCGTTTCATCATCTGCGCAATCTCATCGTCGATGACGGCTTTGGCAAAGTCAAAAGTCTTCAGCGCATCGATCAAACCGCCGATGTTGAACATGTCCATGCCGCTCACCAACCCGCCCATGGCAGACATGCCTGTCTCATATCCCGCCTGCGCATCGTTTACCTTGGAGTTTGTCAACCCAATATAACCGCCGCACGGCAGATTATAAAAACGAGACATCTGCGCAAAAGCCATATGCAGCATGCCGCATTCAATCGCCCCGGAAGTATACGCGCCTGTCCGCATATCGGCCACCGTGCCAAGCGTAGCATAGATCGTTGGCGTACCTTCCTTGACCATTTGCATCAATACCAAAGATGACAAAAATTCAGCATTGCCCTGCGCCAGCGTCCCCGCCATGGACATTGGCGATGTGAGGCCTGCATTCGGCACAATGGTTGGATAGACGGGCAAACCTTCCCCGGCAAAATACATCACATTTTCAGTGGAAAGATTATCCATTGTCAGGGGCGAAACAACGGGACAATAATGATGTGTAAGGAATGGATGCTCCTTATAGGCTGCCTCCCCGCCTGCTATCAAGTATGCCATTTTCATAACGCTATGGGTATCTTTGCGATCGGTAGTGGTGACACGGATCGGTTTGAGGCAATACTTGACGGACGGATACAGCCTCGAGATTGTGAATTGATCCGCCGGCGCATCTTCTGCCAAAGTGGAGATGGAGAAAATGTCATAGCCGGGAAGTTCGTTGATTAGATGAGCGATCCGTGCAATGTCAGAGGACTCGGCGCGTCTTTCCCTGCCGGTCACTGGGTCGATGATATCTGGGGCAGAGCTCGCCGTGACAATGACCGGGCTATCCCGCGGAATCACTTTATCAAACTTCGGATCGCGGGCGTAAAATGTAAAAGTGGACGGAGCCAGTTTGCGGTATTTTTCGACCACCGCTCGCGGAAATTTAACGCGCTCCTCCTCAACCACACAGCCATGTTGCTTAAAGACTTCGCGCGCCGGTCCGTACCGCACCTTCAAACCGACTTCTTCGAGAATTTCAAGGGAAGCCTCATGGATCCGTTCAACCTGTTCTTGCGCTAAAAAAGTTGCATATGACATAGTTTCACATCCTAATTATTAAATCACTCAACCAGCGATCTTTTGATCTTTTTTCGCTCTATTTTTTTCTTCGGTAAATATTTTTCTGCCAGTTTGCGCCCTTCTTGAACAAGAATATGATCGACCAATGGGCCGCTTTGTTTCAATCTCAATAATTTCTTGATATCGTAGAACTGATCGCCGCGATAGATCATGCGGTCAATGCGCAATTTTTTTGCCAGCGCCTCGATCTCTTTGACAGGGAACATTTTCAAACCCGGTTGTGTAACTTTCAAGGAAGCCGCCGCAATTGCAAAACGGACAGAGTCTTCAAGATTATACCCATTCAAGAAACCGTAAATAAAACCTGCTGAAAATGTTGCGCCTGCGCCAGAACCGTCCACTGCCTTGACCTTGGGCGCATGCACACGGATCACCTCTTCGCCATGCACAACCATGCATCCCTGGCTTGCCATGGTAATGATGGCAGTCTTTATACCAGACTTGAACAATTTACGCGCCACAGACAGCATCGCCTGCCTTTTCCCGATCTGGGCGGCATCCGTCACTGCCTGACAGATGGTAACCAAGCCAGCATATTTCTTGAGCAATTCAGGATGTTTATGTCCATGCTCAAAATTCAAAAAGACTGGCACGTGATGACGCAGCGCTTCCTCCATGGCGCGGAGGATGTGATCGCCATCGTACCAATCCACATACAGCAATTTGGATTTCTTAATCAGCGAAAGGTCTGCCGTATCAAGGGTGCCCAGAATTTCCGGCGTTCTTTGCCAAAAATAGGTGCGTGCGCCTTTTTTATCCGAGATGTTCACTTCAAGAGGCGTTTTATATTTCTTCGTAAAACGTACCTTGCCCTGCACGCCCATTTCCTTCAAGGTGTCTGCGACGTAATGACCGAGCAGGTCATCACCGACGGCTGTGCCGATCATCGCAGTAGGCACATCCCATTGACGCAGGTTGCAGGCAATGATCGCGGCATCATCATAGACATATTCGCTGACCTGATGAACAATTGCGCCAGTATTATGTTTCGGGAGTTTATCCAACGCCATGATGTAAACGGGCGTCAACATGCCGAAGCCTACATAGGCGGGAGAAGTTGATTTTGTATTAGCCATTTAATGTAAACCCATCATTGCGAAGACACTCCCGCTCTCCGCCCGAAGCAATAACGATTAAGCACGAGCCCTCTCACCTTTCGGATCCAATAGCACGGATGCGGTCACTTCCGCTTCACGGCGACCCTCGATCAGGTCGATCATGAAGCGATTGCCTTGCTTTGCCAATTCAGTCGGCAGGTAAGCATACAGAATATTCTTCTTCAACGTGAAGCCATATCCACCGCTGCGGATGCGGCTCAACACTTTGTCTTCATGATATACCGCTTCGCCACCATAGATTTGAGTGAAATCATCGCCGTCGGTCAATACAAGCGTGCAGAGTTTGCGCTTAATCCCTTCGGCCTTTTGTTTGACCAATGCCTCGCGTCCTATAAAATCGCCTTTATCGAGATGAACACAGAAACCAAGTCCACCTTCATAGGGAGTTTCCATCGGCGTAATATCTGCGGTGAAATAACGATAGCCTTTTTCAAGGCGAAGTGAATCCAACACCTTGTAACCGCCAACCTCAAGACCAAATTCATTGCCTGCTTCGACCAGCATATCCCAAACCATCGTGGCGCGATGATTGGGGATGTAAAGTTCCCAACCCAGTTCGCCCGCGTAACTAACTCTCTGAGCGTAAACCTTCGCGCCGTTAATGATGATCGGCCGCGTGGTCAAATACGGATGAGCGGCATTGGAAACATCATCACTTGTAATTTTCTGCAACACCGCGCGAGATTTGGGTCCCCACAACGCGAGGCAGGCATATTCCTGGGTAATGTCGCGAATGGATACTTCGCCGTCTTGTTCATCCACATGCATTTGAATACGTGCAAGGTCGTTGCCGATAAAGCCGGAACCCGTGATGGCCCAGAAATAATCCTCGCCCAAACGAGTGACGGTTAAATCGGATTCGATCCCACCGTGTGAATTCAAGAATTGTGTATAGATGGCACTGCCCACAGGTTTGTTGATCTCGCTATCGGTCAGGCGTTGCAGCAAAGGCAATGCGCCTTTGCCTTGCACTTCAATTTTTCCAAACGAAGTCAAATCGAAAAGCGTAACCCGTTCGCGCGTAGCTTTATGTTCTTCACCGACACGCTCAAAGAAAGGCGGCCTGCTCCAGCCCCAGCCACGCTGGTCTTCGCCCATTCTTCGTGATGGCTGGCCCGGCATAAAATAGTTCACGCGTTCCCAGCCGAATTTTTCACCGAAGACAGCGCCGTGTTCCAGCAAGCGGTAATGAACGGGACTGACACGATGCGGACGCGCCTTTTCATGCTCATCATGCGGGAAACGCAGACGATAATAATATTTCACGCTTTCTTTTGTGCGTTCTGCCGCGTAGACATGATCTGCATAATAATTTCCAAAACGAGTGGCGCGATAGCCGTACACATCCATTGGCGCTTCGCCTTCGATAATCCACTCTGCAAGCAGTTTGCCCATGCCGCCCGCGCCGCCGTATCCATTCAAGGACATGCCCGCCAGCATCCAGAATCCGCGCACGCCGGGCATCGGGCCAAGCATGGGCTGGCAGTCAGGCGTATATGCACCAGGATGACAAACCAATGTAATAATTCCTGCCTTATCCAAAAATGGCAAACGTCTGATCGCGCCTTCAAGCAGCATTTCAAATTGATCAAAATTCGATGGCAGTGTCGCGCTTCCATGCTCCCACGGCACACCGTCGATCCAGCGCGCAATGGGTGAAGGCTCATAACCCCCGATCACGAGTCCGCCCTGCTCCTGTCGCATGTACACCAGATTATCGGGGTCGCGCAGACACGGTGTCTCGTGCGTGAACTCATGTCCGGGCACAGCTTTCAACGCGATATGTTGATGATCCACTGGAGTGGTCGGGATGTTGATCCCGACCATCGCGGCGATACGCGGCGCCCAAAGCCCGGCCGCGTTGATGACGATCTCGCATCTTATCGCCCCTTTATCTGTTAATACGCGCTGAACTTCGCCTTTGGCTGACAGTTCGATCCCCGTCACGCGTGTGTTGGTGTAAATCGTCACACCCAACTCTTTGGCAAACTTCGCCATCGAGGTTGTTGTTGTATAAGGATCGAGTTGTCCATCGCGCGGGAGAAAAATACCGCCATATAAATCCTTCTTTGATATTTGCGGCATGACCTTTAACGCTTCATCCGGCGAGATGACATCCACCTCGAGTCCCAATGCCTTCGCGCGACTCACGCTTCTTTCCAACTCCTTGAGCTGTTCCCTGCTCGAAGCGACCCGCAAACTGCCGACATGGTCAAACAAACCCAATTCGCTGTACAGCTCAATGCTGTACATGCGGAATTTCAGCATGGCTTGCGATGTGGCAAACTGAGTGACCAGTCCCGCCGCGTGGGAAGACTCTCCGCTGGCAATCTCGCACTTTTCCAGAATCACAACATCCTTGCGCCCGTATTTCGCAAGATGATAGGCAATCTGCGCGCCGTATATCCCGCCGCCAATGATGACGATCTGTGCTTGATCCTTCATGGTTCACCTCGAGTACGTAGACAGGTAGACATGTTCACAGGTTTTACCTGCTTACCCGTGTACCTGGTTACTTTTTCACATCCATCAGCCACCCCTCGAACTCTTTCGAGTCCATCTTCGCCACCGCCCTGCCCCAGCGCTCCTCAGCCCAACCCCAGAAGTCAAAATCAATCGTGGAGATCTTGGCCTGGATCGCGGCCCACAATCCCCAGCCCACATCGGACATGATCATATTCAACTTCATGCGGGCCACCATGGCGGGAGTCGCTTCACCAAAATATACCACGCAGACCTCGTTTATTTGCTCGTCATTAAACTGCATTTCCTGGCAGGTATTTCCAAGTTCAAATGTCGGGTCATTGTTCCCGCTGTATTCATAATCGATCAACCATAATTGCTTGCCATCGTCAATATAATTTTCCGCCAACAAGTCATTATTGCATGGAACCGTGGCCAACGGATTCACGCTCATTGCTTTTTCGATTTGTGCCACCACAGACATCCTATCCAGATAACCGTCAGGGGTGCGGATGTCACGCTCTTTGCAGAGACCGAGATAATAATCCGTCAGGCGAAACATGTTGAAGTCCGAATAGAAGCGCGGACCTTGATTCAGCTTTTTGATCGCCTGCGCCATGCGCGTCGGCATCCCCTTCCCATTCAATGAGTCCTTCGACATGGTCTCCCCATTCAAGAACTCGAGCACCATCACATTGTATTCGGGCAGGTGATAATAAATCTTCGGTGCAACCCCTGCTTCTGCTGCGGCTTTTGTGTTGTGATATTCGTTTTTCCGATCGATCGCAAGAAGTTCCGTGCTTTCGCCGGGAACCCGGACGAAGTACGGAATGTCATCCACCGTCACTTTGAAATTCGTATTGGTCAAACCGCCGGAAAGCGGCTGAATGGAAATATTTTTTCCTTTCCAATCTTCAATTTTGACTGCCACTTCTTCAACCACAGACATGGGAACTCCAGGTTTCTAAAAAATCAATCGTAGG
>CAZEGE010000126.1:0-8320 GCA_964511765.1 uncultured Anaerolinea sp. | reverse complement strand
CATGCCGCAAGCTTGGCTATAAGGAAGGGGATTTCCCTCATGCCGAACTGGCTGCCCTTGAGACGCTGGCGCTTCCGCTTTACCCAGAGGTGACAATCGAACAGCAGGATCAGGTGATCGCGGCTGTGAGTGAGTTTACGGGTTGACAGGAATGTTTAAATGTGTGAGAATTCAGAAATTGAATGCTCAATGCTGTTCATACTACCAAGGAACTTATGGAAATACAATCGTCTAATCAGGAAAATTGGTCTCTGATCATCCGCCCGCAACGTAATTGGTGGGATTTGCATTTGGATGACTTATGGCGCTACCGCGATCTGATCCAGCTATTGGTCTGGCGCGACTTTGTTTCAGTCTATAAGCAAACCATTTTGGGACCGCTTTGGTATCTGATTCAGCCTATTATTTCCACCCTGGTGTTTACAATAATTTTTGGAAATGTGGCAAAGTTACCAACAGATGGATTGCCGCCTTTTCTTTTCTACATGGCGGGCAACACCATTTGGGGATATTTTGCAGGCTGCCTGACCAGCACATCCAACACTTTCACTGCCAATGCCGGCATCTTTGGAAAGGTGTATTTTCCACGTTTAAGTGTTCCAATTTCGAATATCATTTCCAACTTGATCTCTTTTGGCATCCGTTTTGGTGTTTTTGTCCTATTTTTGCTCTACTTTCTAATTGCTGGCTCGGATCTCCACCCCAACCTATGGATTTTGTCCCTGCCAGTCTTGTTATTGATCATGGCCGGACTGGGATTGGGACTGGGTATTATCACCTCTTCTCTCACCACAAAATACCGCGATCTGCAGCAACTTCTGGGGTTTGGGATTCAATTGTTGATGTATGCTAGTCCTGTTATCTACCCGCTTTCAACCGTTCCTGCGAACTGGCGCTGGCTTTTGCTTGCCAACCCGATCACACCTGTGATCGAAGTATTCCGCAAAGCATTTTTAGGAACGAGTTCGGTAGATCCAATCTATCTGCTTTATAGCGCGGGTTTTACGGTAGTTGTTTTATTGATCGGCATCCTTATTTTCAACCACGTTGAGACCACGTTTATGGATACGGTCTAGTTCATAGTCGATAGTTCATAGCTAATAGTTAACGGCTGATTGTTGATAGCGGAAAGGAAATGGCGATGAGTTCCGAGAACGGCAAAGCGGCGTACAAGGATTTATTGGTGTGGCAGAAGAGTATGGAATTTGTTAATGCAATTATTGATGCGATTGACGCGTTAAGTACTGATCGAAAGCATTACCGGTTAATCGAACAACTTGAATCTGCGGCTACATCCGTCCCGTTGAATATCGCCGAAGGTAAAGGACGTTACTCTCAAAAGGAATTTGTTCATTTTCTGTATATCGCGTGCGGCTCTATCTACGAAACCATGACGATGCTTGAAATCTTCAAAATGCGCAACTGGATAGACCCGCAGCGCTTTCAAACACTGGATGAGAAATCCACAGAAATCGCCAAAATGCTAAACGGACTAATCTCATCTATCAAAACCCGACCCTACCTCCTATCCCCTATGAGCTTTGACCTATGAATACCGTTATTTCTGTTGAAAATCTTTCCAAGGCCTACCAGTTGGGCGCGATTAACACCGGCACGTTTCGCGGCGATCTGCAGCGTTGGTGGGCTAATCTACGCGGCTTGCCAAACCCGCACCTTAAGATTGGCGAAAAGGATTACGGCAACCGCCAGGGCGAAACACTCTGGGCATTGAAGGATGTCAACCTCAGTGTGCAACAGGGCGAGATACTCGGTATTATAGGGAGCAACGGGGCTGGGAAGAGCACGTTATTGAAAATACTCTCGCGAGTCACCGCACCGACCTCGGGCGTAGTCAAAGTGAAGGGACGGATTGCCAGCCTGTTGGAAGTGGGTACGGGATTCCACCCGGAATTGACGGGGCGTGAGAATATTTACCTGAACGGGGCCATTCTGGGCATGAACCGTACTGAGATCACCCGTAAGTTTGATGAGATTGTGGATTTCTCCGGGGTCGAGGGATTTATTGATACTCCGGTGAAACGTTACTCAAGCGGCATGTACGTGCGCCTGGCTTTCGCGGTGGCAGCTCATTTAGATCCGGACATTTTGGTGATCGATGAAGTGCTCGCTGTAGGAGATTTAGAATTCCAGAATCGTTGCTTGAATAAAATGAATGATGTGAGCCAACAAGGCCGCACTGTTATATTGGTTAGTCATAACATGGGAGCGATCTTGAGGCTGGCGGAGAATTGTATTTTGCTGGACAAAGGACAAATACTAATGCAAGGTCCTGCTCAACAAACAGTGGATACCTATGCCAGCCAGAGCTTTTATCAAGCGGGAGAACGATATTTCGATATCGATTCGGCTAAGGATGCGCAGTTCCTGCATATGGTCATACGCAACCCTCAGGGAGAAATCGCCGAGCTGCTTGATCCAGCAGAGATCTTTATAGTAGAAGCGGAATTTGTAACTAGACGGCTATGTCATATGTATGTAAGCTTCATGATCGAATACAATGGTATGTCAGTTTTCCATTCAGGAACTTTTTTGGACCCGGATATGCCCAAGAGTTGGCCGGTAGGCCGGTATCGAGTCCAGATGATATTCCCAGCCAATATCCTTAATGCCGGTAAATATACAGTCTGGGCTGGATTGGCTCAGTGGGATGGCACAAAACTGGATACTCGAAATGAAGACGGATTGACCTTGAACCTTTCAAAATTCAGCGATATAGGCACGCGCGGCCCTCAAAAACAAACCTTGCAAGGCGTGCTTTCCATCGATCCCGAATATCGGGTTGTTTCGCCCTCGCCGGATGCGGAACCCACAAAATCGGCCGGATCGTGGGAAGTTCCAAATCGGGATGCGAAATGAAGTCGTCCGATCAGGCGAATCCCAAAACAGTTGTCTGTGTGACAGGCTGGCATTTTGAAAAGGCGTTTTATTCACAAGTTTGCCAGATAAAGGATGCCGATGTATTTATTGTATCGCATAAGAAGAAGCCGTCTGTCCCTCAATTCATTTTTGAATTTCTCCCCGAAAATCATGTTATTTTCAAGGAGAATGTCGGATATGACTGGGGTTGTTACCAGCAATTCTTAGAAACCGGGATATGGAAGAACTACGAGTTTGTTTTTTTTATCCATGATGATGTAAAGATATTGGATTTGGGCTTTGTGAATCGTTGTATTGATCTGCTATCGAAGGGTTTTGCGGTTGTTGGCAATGGGCGTAATAATACGAAACGAGACTGGCCGCTAACCCATGCTGAACGTTATGCTCATTCAAGATGGGTGCCTCCCTCGATGACCTTTTTGCATGATACCGTCAGAGGATCTTTTTTTTCTACAACCAAAACGTCTTTATTAAAGATTATCTCTTTTGAAGTGTTTTGGGATAAATTTCACTTAAATCTTCGTTTCGGAAATTATAGTTTAACTGCCACGTGTGGAAAAATCCATGATATATTTGGTGAAAACGCGTTTGCTTTTTTATCCGACACTTATCTTGAAAGTGCTTTTTTAATGGAAGAAGAGAGAGGTTCTATTCGTGGTTATTCACTTCAGGAAAACGTAGGTTGGAAAAGGTATTTTCTTCAAAAAATATACCCGAGATTTGTCGAAAATTCCAGGAAATATGTTTACCTCAGGATGAAAACTCAGCTTGCTTTGCGGGATCGAATTTTTATTGTTTTTCATTGGTTTGTGACGTTTTTGGGGGCTGGTAGATAAATCTTGCGCTCCCTAAAAAGAAAAGCCATCCGCTTTTAATCAGTTTCACTACCGGGTTTGGGCTTCGCGGCAAAAATTATGAAACTGATCAAAAAGTGCCCGGAAATTAATATTCTCAGGTGAAGATATTTTAGGATTTTCCGCTCATCTCGATTGAAAAATACCGAAAACCTAGGTGACACATGCGAAAAACAAGAGTCTGCTTAAAAGGTGGTGATAATATCGATTGGGCGCTAGATGAAGATTTGAGTTTAACCAAACAGTCTCTTGAGACCATTGTCGAATTTTCGAATTTGGAATCGAGTGAAGTAGTTCATTTGGTTGGGTGGGAAGGCTTGAAAACTATCCCCCCAGCGCTCCTACTTGGGAAAAAAGTTATCTGCCATGTTCCAGGTGAGCCGTTTCGGTATTATGCACTGCCAGGTTATAGTCAGATTACTCAGCCCGTGGATATATGGGTTTCTCAAACGCACCAGGCTCAACAACAATTGTCAAACTTGGGGGTCGTCAATCACTTTATTCCATATGCTGTGGATAAAAACATCTTTTATCGGTTGGCAGCAGATCACGAAAACAAAAGGGCTATTCGAGAAGAATGGAATATTCCATCTGACGCCTACTTGATCGGCAGTTTTCAGCGCGACACCGAAGGCGCTGATTTAATATCTCCCAAGCTGGTAAAAGGTCCTGATATTTTTTTTGAGATTGCGCGTGCACTCTGGGATCGTGGTAATAAAATTCACATTCTGCTAGCTGGCCCTCGCCGTTTTTGGTTAAGAAAAAGACTGAAAGACTATGGCATTCCGTGCACTTTCATAGGTGAAATTTTAATTGGGGATGATATCCAAAATAATATCCTACCTCGAACCCAATTAAACATCCTGTACAACTTGATCGATTTATATCTGGTATCCAGCCGATCCGAGGGAGGGCCGCGTGCGATTCTGGAAGCATGCGCGGCACAATGTAAAATCTTAAGCACTCCCGTTGGGTTGGCAATGGATATTCTTGAACCGGACTCAATCTATCATGATCCGGCAGTTGCAATAAATAGGATCGAAAAAGATATCCATGAGAATATCCTCCAAAAAAATATAAAACTTCATACCAAACGTATTGATGAGGAGCATTTACCAGAAAGAAATGTTCAGTTATTCGAGAATTTGTACTCAAACTTGGAAAATATCACTCCTGTTAATAAAACGAACCAAATAAAGAATGAACCAACGTTGCAAAAAGTGAAGAAGCGTTTTGCATTCGCCTTTCTTCGACGGTTTAAACCCAATCAAACTTCCATAAAAGTAAGCCTGTGGCATAAATTCGTCTCACCTCCATTTGGCGGAGGCAATCAATTTATGTTAGCGTTGCGCCATGCATTACTGCTGCGCGGAGTGCAGGTGATCGAGAATAAAATTGAACATGATGTTAATGCTTATATACTAAATGCAATTAGGTTTGATATCGACTTGTTACGCAAGAAAAAATCAGAAGTGTATCAAAAGATAATTCACCGTATAGATGGTCCAATCATCTTAGCAAGAGGCAAGGACGCACATCTGGACGATTTATGCTTTGAGTTAAATAACGAACTTGCTTATTCGACAATTCTCCAATCTTCATGGACTTTTCAGCGGAGCATTGAATTAGGTTACAAGCCCGTAAATCCGGTAATTATTCATAACATGGTAAACCCAAGTATATTTCACAATAAGAACCGCATGCGATTCAGTAAAAACAGAAAAATTCGCTTAGTTTCTTCAAGCTGGTCAAATAACCCGCGCAAAGGTGGCGCCGTCTACAAGTGGCTGGACCAGAATTTGGACTGGGATCGCTGGGAATATACTTTTGTCGGGAATGTATCGGAGAATTTTGAACATATTCGTTGTGTTCCCCCAGTTCCATCTGAAGAACTCGCTAATATATTGCGCCAATGCGACATATACATTACAGCCAGCAAAAATGAATCATGCTCGAATGGCCTTATAGAGGGCCTAGCCTGCGGTCTGCCAGCTTTGTATTTTAATGACGGCGGGCATCCTGAGTTGGTTGGTTACGGCGGCTTGCCTTTTAACGATGTTGAAGAGACTCTCTCACAATTGGATAAGTTGGTTGCAGATTATGAGATATACCAGAATTTGATCGTTGTCCCCACTATGGATGGTGTTGTAGAAAAATATCTTTCTTTGATAAAAGACGTCTCCCGCGGGGATGGTGTGTAACCCATGCATATTATTAGATGAAGATGTATATACATCTTCAAAGGGAAGAGCGTATTAATGATCACTACCCTAATCTACCTCCCCGATAAACAAGCCATTGCCTTCTACCGCGAAAAGCTACCGCCGAATTTTGGGATCGCCACTGGCAAAGTGCAGACTTGCGGAACCTTGTTTGCAGCATAAGGGCTGATGGCCGTTGCATTATGCCAGGGATGCCTGAGTTCGGCATTTAAAATTGTTGTAGCTTACATCTTGCTTGCGTGTAGCTTGCTTTAAGATATTCTTGTAAAATAAGGAGAAGACCATGGATAACAGAGGAAACGCGATTTCTATTTGGAAGTATCTTGTTGCAGCTGTTGTTTTTGGCGGCATATTCTTTCTGTACACTTTTCCTCACGCCATGTTAATGTCGCTTAGCCACGACGAGAATCAGTTTGTTGCCAGTGCATATCTGTTTTCGTCCAAAGGGCTTTTGCCGTATCTTGATTACCCCTATTTTCACATGCCGAACTTGATATTTATCTATGCTGGCCTGTTCAAGGTTTTCGGATATCCTCTACTTGTGGCTCGCTCCGTCTCTGCGTTGTGCGCAGCCTTTGCCATAGGTCTGATTTCTAGTATTGGGTTCCATCACTTTGCGCTCAGGAGTTTTTGGGCAAAAGTTACTTTCGGTTTCTCAAGTGGGCTGTTCCTAATCGCCAATCCATTGTTTCAATATACTAGTGGAATGGCCTGGAATCATGATCTCCCAGTGTTGTTAACGCTTATTGCAGCATCTGGCATAGTTCTAAGCGAAGATCGGCAATATCAAAGGATATGGTTGTTCGTCTCGGGATTGATGCTGGGAGTGGCAGCGGGAGCTCGTCTCGCATTTCTCCTGGCCTTCCTAGCTTTCTATGGTTATCTGTGGATCCGCTACAGTGCCAGCAAAAGGAACCTTATCCTCATTTTTTCCATCGGCATCCTGGTCGGTCTGTTACCCGCCGTCATCCTGTTTGCACTTGACCCGCGAAGTTTCATTTTTGGAAACCTAGAATATGCCCGTTTAAATACACTTTACAGGATGAACCAGGGCAACCCCAATTTATCTATGGCTAATAAGCTATGGTCTTCTTTTAATGAGATATGGTCTTCGCCCTCCACGACGATCATATCTCTCGCGTTTTGCTTAATTTATCTGCCACCCTTCTTTCGCAGGTCAGATCCTCCTGCTAAGGGATATCATCATATCTTCTGGACTGGATTGATCCTTATGCTGGCGGTGACTGCCTTTCTGCCCTCTCCTATGTATCGTCAATACTTATATGCCCCGATACCTTTCTTATATATGGCGATGGTTTTTGCTATTGCACCGCGTTTCCCTCCTATAAAACACCTGAATCTTGTACATTGGTTTGTGATCCTTTATGTTATTGTTATTACCGTTGCTGAACTGCATGTCCGTGATATCGCTGGCATGGCCAGAGATGTCACACACGTGCAAAATTGGATACCTTACCAAGTGCACTCGACTGGAAAGCTGATGTTCGATAACTTACCTCAGGGCAAAGTGCTAACATTAGCTCCTGTGTATGTAATAGAAGCAGGCCGCGAGATATATCCTGAATTTGCCACGGGCCCTTTTGCGTCTAGAGTTGCGGATTTCTTAAGCCCCCAAGAGCGAAGAGAATTCAAGATCGTTTCTCCTGAGGATCTGGAGGGTTTCTTGATTTCCGATCCGCCGGTTGCGATTCTGATTGTTCCCGAGAATCACGCTTTGACTGATGCTCTAGTCAATGAAGCTCAACTATTGCGTTACCAAAGTTACCCACAGGACAATGGATTCGTCATTTGGTCCAAATAGCCATCCTGTTTTATTGACCGTACATTGGCGAGGTTGACCTTTTAGAGTTAATGTTTAGACTCCTGCTTGCCAATCACAGGCATGCAATGCTCAATGAAAACGAATGACAGTTAATAGCCTCACTCTATTCTTCACGCGCGGTGTTTCCCTCCAAACCTGGGCCCAGATCGGTTCGCTGGAGCGCGAGATTGCGCTCTATCTGCGCTTGCAGGAAAAAGGCGTACAGGTCAGTTTTGTGACCTACGGCAGCAAACAAGATTTTAAATACACAAAAGACCTGCAAGGTATTGAAATATTATGTAATCGCTGGGGATTTTCTCTGCGCTGGTATGAGCGTTTACTCCCATTTCTTCATGCAAAACCACTTCACCATGCAAGTGTATTCAAGACCAACCAGACAAATGGGGCAGATATAGCCTTGCGCGCCGCCAGGTTTTGGCGAAAACCTTTGATCGCACGTTGCGGCTATATGTGGTCTGACCTTGCTGGCTTTAACGGGAGACAGGCAGAAGCAAGGCAGGCAA
>CAZEGE010000125.1:0-8634 GCA_964511765.1 uncultured Anaerolinea sp. | reverse complement strand
GCTCAGCCGCAAGGTCATCCATATTGGCACAGGTCCGCTGTTCGTGCTGTGCTGGTTTCTTTTCGACGATGCGCCGTCCGCGCGCTGGCTGGCCGCGCTGGTGCCGTTTACAATCACCATCCAGTTTGCATTGATTGGCTTTGGGGTGATAAAAGATGAAGCCTCGGTAAAAGCCATGTCTCGCACTGGCGATCCAAAGGAAATTTTACGCGGTCCGCTCTATTACGGCATCATGTTCGTGGTGTTGACCCTGGTCTATTGGAAGGATTCCCCAATCGGCATTATCGCATTGATGATGATGTGCGGCGGAGACGGAATTGCGGATATTGTCGGGCGGCGAATTGCGTCTCCCAAATTGCCGTGGAGCAGGGAAAAGTCCGTGGCAGGGACGCTCGGCGTATTTCTCGGCGGCTGGGTGATGTCTGCGGTCATCATATATATATTCGTGGCTGCCGGTGCGTTTACAGGCGCATTCACAAATTATCTTCCGCCGATCACTGGCATTGCCCTGGCAGGAGCGGTTGTTGAATCGCTGCATTACAAGGATATTGATAATATCAGCATGACCCTGGCTTCGGCTTTGATCGGTCATTGGTTTTTTTAAACATCCAGCCCCTAAAGATTTCCGAGATCGTTAAGGGCTATCAATTATTTTTCCTCTTCTTCGTTTTCCAGGATCATCACTTTAAAGGCTTCGGCGCGATCCAGTCCCTTTTCCTGTCCCTCCTCTTTTGCCCAATCGCGTATCCATTGGTCTACATCGTGTGTATCCGGCTGGCTGACGTGTTTCTTCAACGCTTCGATCTTTATCTCAATGGTTTCCCTGATGTCGATCCATGTATCCGGTTTTTCCGAGCCGTGAATATACAACCGTTTGACGTTATGCGGTTCATGCCCCGCCGATAACAGTTCTGTGAACATCAGCCTTGACCCCGCTGACGGGAAGACCGCCTCACATGCGGCTTGCGCAGCGGCGCGATGATCGGAATGATTGACATATCCATTGCCGTAAAACCAGGCTTCGGGATTGCCGGTCAATACAGCATCGGGTTTGTATTGACGGATGACCCGTGTAAGGTCTTTTCTTAAAGCAAGCGAAGGTTCGAGTTCGCCGTCGGGGTAGCGCAGAAAAACCGTCTGCTTGACGCCCAGTACTTCGTTGGCTGCCAGTTGTTCGGCCTCGCGCAGGCGCGCCAGTTCGGGTTTGTAGCCTGCGTCTTTGGTGACGTCATTCGAGCCTGAATCTCCGCTGGTAATGATGACGGAGATGATCTCGCAGCCCGCTTTTGCCCATTTGGCGAGCGTGCCGGCGACGGTAAAATCCTGGTCGTCGGGATGAGCCTGGATGCTCATCGCGATTATTGGGATGTAATCATTGGAGTTGGTCATGGGCTGGATTTTACCTGAAATCAAAGAACAAACCGCAGTAGAATAGAACGTACATTCTACTGCTTCCACATCCTTAAATTGTGAGAGCCGGGGCGCCGGCCCCGGCTCTCTCTTACAAGGAGGAGAAGAGAAATCACCTTACAATTCCAACTTTATCATGCGTCTTCGAAAACTGCTTGACGCCTGCCCTACGCCCCACAAACGATTGCACAACGTATTTTATTAGTAATTTTTAAGGAGAAAAATGTCCACTTCGCTTGCCATTGAAACCCATAACCTTGGCCGCATTTACAAACTGCGCGGCAGTAAAAAAGAAACCCGCAAGGAGCATGTCGCTTTGCAAGATGTAAGCCTGACTGTGAAACGCGGCGAGCTATTCGGACTGCTCGGCCCGAACGGCGCTCCCTCAGGGTGACATGCTGGGTTTGATATGGCCAAGCAGCAACTTGGGTTATATAACAGATTTCTTTCTTAAAAAAGAGGATATGGATTCGCACCTCCATGTCCTCTTTTATGTCCATCAAGCCTTTGGAGTACAATAACAAAAATACCTTAATGGAGAATGTAAATGACCATCACCCTGACCGGATCAGAACTCACGGTTGAAAAACTCGTTGCGATTGCGCGCTTCAATGAAAAAGTGGAACTTGCCCCAGCAGCCCTGGAACGGATAAAAGTCTGTCGTACCATGCTGGAGGAAAAACTTGCCGCCAAGGAAATCATGTACGGGACGAATACAGGCATTGGCGAGTTCTCGGAAAAAATATTAAACGATGACCAGGTAAAGGAATTTCAAAAGTATCTCGTCTACAACCATGCGGCGGGGATCGGTGACCCCGCGCCGATTGAACACGTCCGTGCGGCGCTGGCGGGACGCATCAATGTCCATGCGCACGGGAACTCAGGTTGCAGGCCTGAGATTACGCTTACCTTGGTGGAGATGCTTAACAAGGGTGTCACTCCGGTTGTTTGTCAAAAAGGGTCTGTGGGTGCCAGCGGCGACCTGGCGCCAATGGCGCAAGCCGCCTTGCTCCTGATGGGTGAGGGAGAGGCCTTTTACAACGGCGAGCAATTATCGGGTCAGGAAGCTATGCGCAGGGCCGGGATCAAAGTCCCCGGCCTGCAGGCAAGGGATGGTCTGGCCACGATCAACGGTTCCAATTTATTGACGGCCATGTCCGCGCTTCATATTTATGACATGGAAAGATTCCTCAAACAGGCAGAGATCGCCGCGGCGATGTCCATCGAAGCGCTGCTCGGCAATATGAAACCGTATAACACCAAACTGCACGAGCTGCGCGGATTCAAAGGTGCGATCACTTCGGCGAAAAATATTGCAAAGGTGGTCGAAGGCTCGGATTTGACGACGGGTAAAATGAAAACAAAAGTGCAGGATGCGTATTCGATGCGCTCCACGCCGCAGGTGATCGGTACGGCACGTGATGCGATTGCGTTTGCGAGGTCGCAGGTTGAAATTGAATTGAATGGTGTGGGCGATAACCCGATCTTTGTGCCGGAAATGAAATTGACTTTAACGGGCGCGAACTTTCAGGGCTCGCCTGTGGCATTGCCCATGGACATGGCTGGCGCAGCGATCACGATGGTATGTGTTATGTCTGAACGCAGATTGAATCGATTGACAAACCCCGCTTTATCTCAAGGCTTGCCGGATTTCCTCGCGCATCAGCCGGGTTTTTATTCAGGCATGATGCTCTCGCAATATACCGCCGACCATTTGATCGTGGAGCAAAGGATATTGTCCGCGCCGGCCAGTATTCAATCCATTCCTGCCGCGGCGGATCAGGAGGATTTTGTCTCGATGGGGATGAACACGGCCTTGAAGAACGGACAAATTTTAGATAACGCCTATGGCGTTTTAGGGATCGAATTTATGGCTGCCGCGCAGGCCTTGGACTTCCGTGAGTTCACCGCTGGGAAAGGCTCGCTCAAAGCCCGTGAAGTAATCCGTAGACATGTGGATCATCTCGGAGTTGATCGTCCTTTGTATAACGATCATAATAAGATGAAGGCCTTGGTTAAGTCCGGAGAGATTTTAGTGGAAGTCGAAAAAGTGATAGGAGGCTTGGGGTAGGGATGAAGAAAGACCGATTTTATCATCGGCCTTTCTTTCATATACCTATTAGCAGCTTGTCTTAAAATCTTACGTCTTCACTGGTTGGCTTGCCGTGAGGGGGCGCTTCGTGTGCCGAACCATGTCATCCCTACGCCTCCAATGGCTACCAATGTGACGAGGAAGGATGGCAGCCAGCCGACACAAGGGATCATGCCAAAAAATCCGATCACCAGCATAAGCAGGAAAGTGCCAAAGCCTGTGGAGAGAACCGGCGCCCAGGTCTGGTTAACGGCTTTTGTAAAGCGGTCGCCAACTTCCTGACCCAGGGCGATCACTCCGAACAACCATGTCAATGGGACGACCAACACAACAATCAAAGCGATGGGGATGAGGATCAGGGTGATGGTCATGATGAGGATTGTAACGGGTAAGACAATGAATGCCAGCAGACCGTAGCCTCCCGCGATCAAAGGCTGGCGCATCATGGCTGCGCCCGCGCGATCCAATTGAGGCTGCAGGAAAAGCGCGAGCAGCATACCGATGAGCGCCACCAATACCGCCTGTCCGATCTTGCCGGCTATATTCCAAAGCGGACTCATGTTGACATTAATATTGGGCGTATTTGGTACGCTGGGGATATTGGGCACGTTGGGAATATTAGGCTCATTGGGTATGTCAGGTACATTGATCACAGGCGGAGCGTTATTCGTGATCCTGCCGGTCACTTCCGCACCGGGTTTCTTGTCCACCGTTCCGCCGATGGTGGCAATATCTCCATTGACCACGGCGGTTTCAGCCAGCGATGCCTGTCCTCCGACGATGACAATCTCACCTGCCAGGTTGCCGCTGATCGTCAGGTTTCCGCCGATCAAAGCTACATCACCATTGACATCTCCATCGATCGTCAGGTTGCCTCCGACCAGGACAATATCTCCATTCACGGTGGCGCCTTCTTCGATCCTGGCATTGCCGCCGACCACAGCCAGGCTCCCGTCCAACGTATCTCCGCTTTCCAGCGTGTAGTTTTGTCCAAACAGTAATACATCTCCGCCCGGGCCTTGTGCAAACACATTACCGGTTGGCAGAATCAGTAATGCCAGCAAAAGGATGATGCAAATTAAATTAATTTTTGTTTTCATGCAGTTACTCCTTGCGGTTTATGTGAAAACCGCCAGATCGATACAACCCATATCAGTCCCAGCCCTGCCAGTGCAGACAGCATAACCATCAGGGCATAGGGTGGGATGAAGTTTGGAGCCATGCGCGCCAGCACCTTTAAGATTTCACTGAAAGCCTGTAGGAATGTGACCACATATAGAAAATAGCCGATGGACGCCGTCAGCCACTCTATAGGAGAGGCGATAAAAGCGTAAATATAGGGAGCCGCAAACCAGCCGAGCAAGCCTACCCCGCTCACTATCAATACGATCAAGCCCCACAACCTGCGTCGGCGTTCCGCGATCTTTTGCGCGGCAAGCCGTTGTTGAAAACGCAGAACAAAACCTGCTGCGGGCGCAACCACATGGGCAGAGCGCAAAACTAAGCCTGTTTTTGCCAGCGTGGTGCAATGAGTACAGGTCCGCAGGTGTGCATCAAGCTCACGTTTCTCGGCTGCGCTTAGATATTTATCGTCCAGCAGCCATAATTCAAAAGGCTGGTGATTCATGATGTCTCCTTTCCATTTCGGCAAGCAGGTCTTCTTCCTGTTCCTGCCATAAACCCGCCAATTCCTTGCGGGCGCGGTGCAGGCGACTCTTCACGGCGCTGACCGTCAATCGTAAAGACTCTGCAATTTCAATTTCCGAATAATCGTACCAATATCTCATAATGATTGCAGCGCGGTCGGTTTCATCGAGGTCCTTGAGCATCGAATGGACTCGATCGCGCGTCTGTCCTTTGATGGATTCAGCTTCAGGGTTGGGTGAATTGGGATCGGGCAATTCAAAAGTGTTACCATCCTCATCCTCCGCATCCATCGAAAACATGGAGAATTTTCTGCGCCGAAGTCTGTCAATACAGTAATGCGCCGCGATTGAAAGCAGCCAGGTCGCAAACGGACGCTTTTGGTCGTAGCGGTGCAGGTGTTGGTAGGTGCGTAAAAATGTTTCCTGTGCGGCATCTTCCGCCAATTCAGGCTCGCCCAACATGCGGTAACACAAGTTGAAAACCGGGGTCTGATAGGTCTCGACCAAGCGGGTAAAAGCTTCGTCACTGCCTTGTTGCGCCTGGAGAACCCAGGCCTGTTCTTCGTTCACGCTGCTCCTTGATGAGACTTTCTACCTTCCTTACGCATGAAACAGTGGAAAGTTGCGACCCACTGTATGGACGGGAGGCGTTAATGATGATGCTCCTCCCCGCCTCCCTCCGGACCGAGAAGCTGCTCCCATCTGCCGAGCGACTCAGCCCTTTGGGCGAGGAAGATCGCAATGACGGTTGTGAGCGGCACAGCCGCAACCAACCCCAATGAGCCGACCAAAGTTCGCACGATCTCTTCGGCTATAAAGGAAAAATTGATGAGGTAACCATAATCACCATGTCCAAGCGAGAACATCAACAACATCGGAAGCGATGCCCCAGCATAGGCCAAAACCAAAGTATTGACCGTCGCCGCTACATGGTCCTGCCCGATGCGCATTGCCGAGTTGTACAGTCCGCGAAAGCCGAGCGATTGATTTGCATGATGCAATTCGAACACCGCCGAGGCTTGAGTCGTCACCAGGTCATCCAGCACACCGAGTGCGCCGATGAGCATACCGCCGAGCAGCAGTCCGCGCAGATTGATCGGGGTATCCATCAACTGCATCAGGAACATGACGTTTTCATCGCCGGTCCCATTCAACTTTGCGAAAACTACGAATAATCCTGAAAGCGCGCCAGTCAGCAGCAAAACCAGCACCATGCTGATGACTGCCGCATGTGTTTTCAATGTCCAGCCGTAGGTCAGGTAGAGCGACACGGCCAGGAGAATGATCGAGCCGATGATGCTCACCCGCAACGGGTCTTCGCCGATAAGAATGTGCGGGATGATGTAACCAATAATGATGTACAAACTGAATGCCATGCTCAATAATGCGCGCAGGCCCTTCCATGTGCTGATCAGTATGATGGCAATTGCAAAAATGGCGGTCAGCCAAAGGATGGGCGTTGTGCGTACATAATCCACGAAATAGGCATTGACCACATTGTCCGGCGTCTTGCTGATGGACACCATGACCTGATCGCCCACTTCCAGCAGATAATCATCCGAGCGGATCTGCCGCTTGCCATAATCAATTTCCATGACGATGCCCGCATACTGCCCTTCGAGAATATTCACGCGCGCGACCTGGTAAGTCTGTAAATTTCCACCCAGCTCGATTTGCCCCTCTTCAATGATCTGTACGATTTTGGCGCGGACAGTATCTGCGCCGAAAGTGGAGAAGCCGTCACCGGGCAATTGCACTCTGGATAGAACGGCGTAAGCTATTGTTCCAATCAGCAGCAGAAAAGGAAAGAGCCATGATTTAATTTTCATGGCTCCCATTATAGCTTGTTGGTCATGCTTCAAACGTGACCTGCTTGCCTATCGTCCATACGGATACCGATAGCTCTTATCTTCCAGATTGAAATCCCAATGCACGTGCTTGGTCTCGCGGAACGCCAAATATTTCATCATCAGAACCATATTCGAAAACCGCATGTGATTGGCGCGCGATTGACGCGTTTTATAATCTTGTTGCGACTAAAGATTTCCCTTTTATTTGCTCAAATCCTTTGAAATTAACTCCATCTGTGCAAGGATGGCGGCAACCTGTCCGCTGGAGACATTGATGCGGTACATATGCGTAAATCCATCGCCGAGCATGACCTTGACCGTCCGCCATGAAGCTAGTTGAGGTTGAATTTCTCCCTCTGGCAGGAGGTTCACGGCTTGGGCCCATTGCGGATGAGTCTTCTCGTAGTCGCCGAGCAGGTCCAGGGTCGAAGTGCGAAGCGGGAAGAGATGGGTCGTCTCCACCCAGCGCGCATCCCGTTTATTATCCAACAACCAACGCACGAATAACCATGCCGCAAGTTGTTCCTGCTCGGTTGAATCCAGAATAACATAGGAGGAACCATACACAGCCAGCGCGCCATTATTTTCATTGGGAAAGGGGATCACTTTCCATTTATCCGTATTATTTAGGCTTGCAAATGCACGCGCAATATATGGAAGATCGTGCAGGTTGGCTGTGATGAATAAAGCCTCGCGGTTTGTAAAGGCTGTGATTGCGTCCACGTCTGCGCTTTGCCAGGCACAATTGGTTTCAGAAAGCTCACGCAGAAATTTGAAGGCTTCCATATTATGAGACGTGAGGAAGTGATAGTTGCCCTGCTCCAAAACGCCGCCGCCAAAAGACAGCAGCCACGCATAGGCGGTCATCGGTTCGGTGTTCACCAGCCAGCCGCCGCGGGAATCGTTTTGCGGCAAATCATCCCCCAGCATGGATTGCCGTGCGCTGCAGGCCTGTTCCCGAAAAACTTCCGCTGTATCTGGCGCAGAGTCGAAGCCAAGTTTTCCTGCCCATGTCTCGTTCCAAAGTAAAAATTGAGCATTGCGCTGTGCTGGAAATGCTATGCGAGCCTCGCCTACCAAATCCTGATTCCAAAATACATAGGGAATATCGCCGGAATCGATCCCATATATTGGATCGTAAATATAGTCCGTCAGATCTGTCACCACGCCGTCTGCGTACCAGCCTTGTGCGTGTTCAGGCAATGCGATCACAAGATCGGGTCTGGCCTGTGTCGGCAGGGATGCGGTCACTTTTTCATAAAGGTTCGCGAAATTAACTTGATTTTGTAAAATTACCTTGATGCCCCACTCATTTTGCTCATTGAATTCGTTGACGAATGAATTGAACAAATCCGCCTCAATGCCATACCAAGGGGTCCAGACAATGATCTCCAACCCCTTCAACGCCTCTTCCTGGACCCCGAGCCCGCTGACCGTTTCGACGAGTGGTTCCGCTGTCGAAGTTTTTTCGGCGACTTTTGTGGCGGATGCTTCCGGTGCAACTGTGACGTTTACTCCCCTACACGCGGTTAAGATGATGGTTGTGATAAAAAATAGGGGGAATATTTTTTTCATGAAATTTTTTATTACGACATCGTCATAAAGGGAACGGGCATGAATACCAAAAAGAAGACAA
>CAZEGE010000124.1:0-8794 GCA_964511765.1 uncultured Anaerolinea sp. | reverse complement strand
TTTCACTTACTTAACGGAATGTACGTTGATTTTATTCGGTAGTTGTAGGAAGTATTTTTCGATGGCGGCTTTTTCCAAATAACGGTTCTTTTTCGGTTGAAAAACGCATGGAGCGGCAGATCGCTGAATTGCAGACCGCGTTGCATCAAGCCGAACTCGATCTCGAAGAGCCGCGCGATGTGGATATTAAAATTTTCGATACCTTGTTTCGTTGGAGATATCCGAATTCTGATTTTGGGTTACAAGCATTGGATTTGTATATTACAGAACGCGGTCTGAAGATCACCCACAAGAGATGGACGCCATTGCTGACAATGTATCATATTCGGAAGTAAGGATTGCAGTTAAATTGGCAGTTATTTTCCCCATTTATTGGTTTGATCAATATCAGGTTTTACTTACCCCCTGCTAGGATTTGAACCTAGACCTAGCGGATACAGGCTTTAGTTCTACAGACATACATTTTTCATCGCTCAAGTCATAATCAAGTGACTATGGCGTCAATTTCTCTATGTCGGTATTGCTCATTTATCGCTGCGTTTTCAATTTGGTTTCTGTAGTACTCAAGCATTATCAAGACTCTATCAAAGCGGTTGAGAAAATCATCTTTGTCAACTAATATATAATTTCCGTGTGCAATAATATTACGACATTCTACGAGATGAATATCAATAAATTTCTCCTTCGTTTCGAAAAAGGAATAATCCAGACCAAGTGAAAGCATGATCTCTTTAAGCACACTAGAACTTAAGTTGCTTTTAGTATTTATTAAGTTGTCAGACGAAAATCGACATCTTTGGTCAAGGTTATACATGAGAAAATCGCAAACTGGAATAAATACTGATGCTTTTCCACTTTGCGCTACTTGATTTAGACTGGATTTCATTGCAATGGCCACAAAATTTGAAGAAAGCTGTCTGTAAGTTAGTCGTCTTGAAAGCACATACTCTAAATACTTTTGAGATGTATTCTTCACAAATCCTTCCCAATGAGCATATAACAGAGCGATACCACCACTTATCAATGCCCTTCGACGTATACTCGAAGTTTGATTTGATTGAACAATCGTCTTGATTTCAGACAATTCTTTTTTGCGCCACGCTACATCTCCTGCTATTGCAAATTCTAATTGTTCGACGGTGCGAATGTTCATGATTTAAAAATTTCTCGACCAAGTGGGATGATATGAGGCAACCTTCTCATGGCAGTTATGCCTGAGCCTGACCATGCAGCATATATTTCGCTCTCCCAAACATTTTTTATGCGATTTGTTAAGTCGTCATCATTTGGTAAACCAAGATGATTAAAGCCCACCCCAAGCGCAATAACTTCATACGCAGATAATAAAAATCCACCAGTATATCTATCGCTATTTGGCACATATCGTCTGAAACTATTACCACCCGTAGTGCGCACAAGGATGTTGAATGTCGTATAAAATGCTCGCTCATATTGAGGGAAATCAATGACTTCTTTTTCAGCAAGTTCAATCATTTGATCCGTTAAAAAGATGCCAATATCCTTGACTTGGGCTAGTATCTCAACTGGAATACTAAACAACAAAACAAAACGAAGAGCTAATTCAACATCGTATTGTTCTTCGTATAATCTATCACTTAATGCAATGCACTCTCGGAATGGCTCAAAATCTGCAAGCCCACGAATCCATTGATAAAAATCCCTATTCAACATCACCAGCATGCAGTTACGCACTTCTTGTGGCGTGGCAATGGAACCACCTGTGTTCAATCTTTGAAATAGTTCATATTTTGCTTTATCATCACTTTCCCGCTCAATAATACTGATATCTAGCTTAGCGCGCTTAAATAAGAGGCGTTGCGTTTGGGTTAACGAGTTTTCTTCGTCCTCTAAATTTTCCCAACTTTTGCCATTCAGTGAAGGCAGGTATTTGGTTCCTTGCAAAATTAATGGTGGAAGAAGGTTATCATCTTCGTCTTGTAGAATTCCAACAAATTCATAAATTGTAGACAATCTTTGTAAACCATCAATAACATCCCAAACGCCATCTTCACGCTGGCTGACAAAGATTGGAGGTATGGGAATACCAAGCAGAATTGATTCTATGAGCATGGATTTCTGAGTATCGCTCCATCTGTAGAATCGTTGGAATTCAGGATGAATATCTATTTCCGCTTCCTCATTATCATACAAACTCATCAGCTCACTAATTGACATTGGATAACCATCGGTGCGGATATCACTTCGGGCTGTATCAATTTCATCTTGTAACGACATTTGATACTCCTCTTTTGTTGATTAAGGAAAAAATGATAATCATCGTAGTGAAACATTTATCGATCAAATTAGCGTTTTTGATAAATGCTCATTACCTTAACCATTTGTGTCAGATGCCCTTGGGCAATCAAACATTAGGCTAGTATAAACCCAATTATTTAGTGTATGGAATTTTACACCTTCTTTTCGTCATTGTTTTCATGTCCCATCTCCCTCAACACCTCCTCCGTGTGTTTCCCCATCAACGGCGGATGCAAACGATACTCCACCGGCGTATCGCTCATCTTCGACCCATAAAGAGTTGGTACAATAACGATTATGAGAACAGTCAAGGAGCAAGGAAATATGACCACAATCCGTTTTGAAGCCAGCCTGTTTAAGATCGGCTCATGGACCTTGCTTAGGCTGCCTAAAAGCGCAAGCGCGAAGCTTCCATCACGAGGCATGACCATGGTCCAGGGAACCATCAATGGCTTCCGCTTTCAAGCTCCGCTCGAACCAGATGGTAAGGGAAGTCACTGGCTTAAGGTCGACAAAACCATGAGCAAAGCCGCTGGAGCAGACACAGGTGACACTGTAATGCTGGCGATTGAGCCAGTTAAAGAATGGCCGGAACCCAAGGTACCAGCGGATCTAAAGAAAGCCCTGGCAGCCGTCCCACAGGCACAGAGTCTATGGAAGGATATCACGCCAATGGCGCGCTGGGACTGGATCCGCTGGATAGGTTCGACTAAAAATCCTGATACTCGTAAACGACGTATCGAAGTGACGTTCTCGAAGTTCAAGGACGGAAAGCGAAGGCCATGCTGTTTCAATCGAAGCTTGTGTACCGATCCCTATGTCTCGAATAATGGGGTGCTGCTCGAGCCGATGCAAACGACGGCAGCAAAAGAACGATAAAACAAAATTAGTACCCATATCAAAAATGTCTCCCTGAGCGATAGCGAAGGGTCTCTCCTCCCCAACTGCGAGACTCTTCGTTCGCGAAGAACGCTCCCTCAGAGCGACATGATATTTTCAGGTTTCCTCGTCCCCGTATCCCAACTCCCTCAACACATCCTCCGTATGCTCCCCTTTTAATGGAGGCGGAAGGCGATACTCCACGGGCGCAGCGCTCATCTTCAACGGCGAGCCCACCAGAGGCAATTCGCCAATGGTGGGATGATTCATTTTCACCAGTATCTCGCGTGATTCAGGTGCATTGTTTGAAGCGTCTCCCCGAAGAATTGACCAACCACGCCAAGCAGCACTACTCATCAGAAGATCGATAATGCCAACCGTTAGAAATACATGTCTGGCTCTTTCCAAACCGATGGAACCGAACAGCAATCCTTTGGTTTCCAAAAAGAATTATTTCTTATAATGTAACGCAACAACTCCCGAACGAAACGTTTTTGACCCGACAAGTTTTAATGTAAGGTTCTTGCCCGTTTCGAACAAGCGGGGACCTTTTCCCGCAATGATCGGGTGAACAACAAAGTGATACTCGTCTATGAGATTCCATTGTGCAACTTGCGATGCGATGTTCAGTCCACCAATGGAAATATTTTTTCCTGGCTGTTGTTTTAACTTCATAATCTCTTCTCGAAGATTTGAGTGGAGGAGCGTCGTGTTGTTCCACTCTACGCTCTTCAACATCGTTGAAAAGACAATCTTTGGTATTGAATCGAATGTACGTGCGAATTCGTTGGTCACTTTCGTTTCCGATTGATTCACTGCGACATCGTGCCAGTATGGATACATCAAGTGATACATGTTGCGTCCGAAAATTTCAACGCCTGAATCACGCAAGAGCCCAGTGAAGTACTCGTGCAATTCGTCGTCGGCGACTACCGATTCATGTCCGCAGCAGCCGTCTATCGTGGTGTTGATTGCAAAAATAACTTTTCTCATTTGTTGTTCTTCTGACATTATTTTAATCCTTTATTAACTGAAGGAAAGAGTGCCAACGCAAATATGAAGATTTCAAATGCAATGACTCTGTTCATTACCTTAACCGTTTGTGTCATTGGCTCTGAAATAAAAAATCGTTGGGCATAGTATAAACCCAATTATTTAGAGTTTAGAATTTTATACCTTCCTTCCATCATTCCCATATCCCAACTCCCTCAACACATCCTCCGTATGCTCCCCCATCAGCGGCGGCGGAAGGCGGTATTCCACAGGCGTAGCGCTCATCTTCAACGGCGAACCCACCAGAGGCAATTCGCCGATGGTGGGATGATTCATTTTTACGAGCATCTCGCGTTCACCCACAGTTGGCATGGAAAAGACCTGCTCAAAATTATTGATCGGGCCGCAGGGGAATTTATCCTCCATCAAAGCCAGCCACTCATCCACCGTTTTTGTCTCAAAGACCGGTTCGAGCAATTCGATTAGCGCATCCCGATTCTCGACCCGCGCAGAATTAACCGCAAAACGCAGATCAGCAGCTAATTCCGGTTGGCCGATCAGCCTGCATAAAATCTCAAATTGTCTGTCGTTCCCCACCGCAATCACAAACCAGGCATCGCGCGCGCGGAAGCTTTGATACGGCACGATGTTCGCATGCGCATTCCCATATCGCTTGGGGGTATTGCCAGAGATCAGAAAATTACTGGCCACATTCGCCAGCCAACCCAATTGAGAATCAAATAATGAGATATCGAGATGCTGTCCCTGCCCGGTCGATGTGCGCGCCTGCAAGGCGGCCAGGATCGCGATGATCGCATTTTGCCCCGCAAATAAATCCGCTGCAGCCACGCCCACTTTCATGGGCTCGCCTTCGGGTTCGCCCGTAATGCTCATCAATCCGCCCAGCGCCTGGATCATAAAATCATAACCGGGTTTATCGCTCATGGAACCCGTCTGCCCAAAGCCTGTAATGGAACAATAGATCAATTTCGGATTCAACTCATGCAGGGTTTCATAATCCAGATCAAATTTTTTCAATGTGCCGGGGCGAAAATTTTCAACCAGCACGTCGCTTTGCAAAGCAAGGTCAAGCAAAATCTTTTTGCCCTCGTCCGTTTTCAAATTCACCACCATGCCGCGCTTGTTGCGGTTCACGCATAAATAATACGCGCTCTCGCCTCCCGCGAACGGCGGACCCCAGCCGCGAGTCTCGTCGCCTTCGGGCGGCTCTACTTTTATAACGTCCGCTCCCAGGTCACCAAGAACCATCGTACAATAGGGACCGGCCAGCACGCGGCTTAAGTCTAAGACTTTGATTCCAGTTAATGCTTGCATAATTCTCCTGATCATTATGTCGTTGCGAGGGCTGGTGGTTGAGTAGCCGCGCTCTTGCTCTTTGCGGCGTATCGAAACCCAGCCCGAAGCAATCTCCTCATCGTTGGGGGTTGCTTCGCACAGTGCGCTCGCAACGACATGAAACCAAACAAATATGAAACGCGACTTATATTTTAGCAAACCGCTTATGAATGCGGCAGGGTCACTTGGATTCGCGCCCGACTCGCATCATGGGATTGCCCTGGATTCATTCGGCGCATTCGTGACGAATCCGATCTCACTGCGCCCGCGCCTGCCAACTGCCCAACCGGCCCTGCTCCACTTCCCCGGCGGATTCCTGCTGCATACCGGCCTGCCGAATCCCGGGTTCAAGGATGCGCTGAAAAAATACTCCGCCAAATGGAAGCGCAGCGACCTGCCCATTATCATCCATTTAATGGCAGATCGTCCGCAGGAAACGCAGCAAATGGTGAGAAATCTTGAAAACACTGAAAATGTGATGGCGGTCCAACTCGGCTTTGCTCCCCTGCTCTCGGACGATATTATTTTATTAAATCTGGAAATGTGCCTGGGGGAAATCCCGTTGATATTTTCGCTGCCGTATGAACAGGTACTAAGCCTGGGTCCGCGCTTGGTTCAACATGGCGCAGATGCGATCGGTCTCGCCTCCCCTCGCGGAGCCTTATATGATCAAGATGGAAAGTTAATCAGCGGGCGTTTATATGGACAGTCCTTGTTCCCGCGCGCGTTGGAGGTCGTTTCCTCGGCGGCGATGCTCGGGCTGCCCATCATCGGCGGCGGCGTATGGGCAAATGAAGACGCGGAGGCGATGCTCAAGGCGGGGGCCATGGCCGTGGAAACAGATGCCCAGTTATGGCTTCCGAAGGAGGCGGGCGATCAAGGCCCATCCAAATAAAAAGAGTCCCATCTCTCGACGGGACTCTTTTGGTCAGATTCGGTATTAGAGGACCACTACATCAGCGGCCTGCAAACCCTTGGGGCCTTGTTCGATGGTGAATTCCACCTTCTGGCCTTCCTGCAGGTTCTTAAACCCTTCGCCTTTGATCGCTGAAAAGTGGACGAAGACGTCCGGGCCGCCTTCGCGTTCGATGAAACCAAAACCCTTGGTTCCGTTGAACCATTTTACCGTACCGATGACACGTTCAGACATTTTTGCCTCCTGAGCAAAAGTAAAAAAATAAGGTGACGCAGTATGTCTTTCATCGGGTGGTAAATAAAGCTACTCAAATGTTGTGCTTTGAGCGTTCTTCTTGATACTTCCACAACGAAAACCTACTTGCATCCTACAAACGCAACTTTATCATGAAATTCTCATCTTGGCAATTATTTTACAGGTTCGAGCAGCATGACCGGGATGCGGCGATGCGCGGCGCGCTGCCTGTATTTTTCGTAGCCTGCATAATAGGAGACCGCCAGCTGCCAGTATTTCTCACGTTCTTCACCCTCTGTTTCGCGCGCCAGGTATTTTCCTGAGCGGCCTTTCAGATGGATATCGCATTCAGGATTCTTTTTGAGGTTATGGTACCAGCCCGGGTTGTGCTGACGGCCAAAACTCGACGCAATCAGGGCGATCTTTTCGCCGTCCATCATTCCAATCAGAGGCGAGGTATGCAGCCTGCCTGTCTTTGCGCCCGTGCTTTTCAACTGAACGATGCGCCAGCCTAAAAGTTCGGATATGGTGTGTCTTTCATTTGTTAATTTCAACAGCACCCCATCCAAACGATGCATGCGAGGGGCAAAGAAGGCGGTGACGGGACGCAGCATGACAAAACCATGAATGAAGCGTTGAAAAGAATTTGGTTTTTTGATCATTTTTCCAGCCAGATGGTTACCGGTCCGTCGTTATGGATTTCGACCTCCATGTGTGCGCCAAATTGACCGGCCTGCGCCGGCACGCCATAACCACGCAACAACTCCACAAAGCGATCCACCAGAGGCGCCGCGATTTCCGGCAAAGCCGCATCGATAAAGGAAGGCCGGCGTCCCTTGCGGGTATCGGCATATAATGTGAATTGGGAAACGACGAGGGCTTCGCCTTTGACGTCCACAACGGATAAATTCATCTTGCCCTGTTCGTCTTCGAAAATCCGCAGGTTGGCCACTTTCTCCGCCAGGAATTGCGCCTGCGCTTCCCCATCCCCGTGACCAACCCCCAATAAAATCAACAGACCTTTTCCGATTTTGGAAATAGTCTGCTGAGCGACGGTCACGCTGGCCTGGGAAACTCGCTGGATTAATACTCGCATAATTTGAGAATCGAAAATTGGGAGGCGGGACTCGGAGTTCGGGAAAAAATTCCGAATCCCGATATATCGATCTATGGCAACTGCATCGCCTCGCGCACTTCCACCATTGTCTTTTGGGCAATGGTACGGGCGCGTTTGGCGCCGTCGTTCAAAACATCCTGCACATAACCTTCCTGTGAAGCCAGTTCGATGCGCTTGGCGCGGAACGGCTCGAGATGTTTGTTCAAATTATTTGCAAACCGCAATTTGCAATCCACACAACCAATGCCGGCGGTACGGCATTCGACGTCGATCATCTCCACTTCCGCCTGTGGCGACATGATCTTGTGCATGGTGAATACATTGCACACGTCCGGGTTGCCCGGATCGGTGCGCCTCATCCGCACAGGGTCGGTGACCATTTCCTTCACACGCTTAACCGTCTCTTCCGGCGTGCAGGCAAGCTCGATATGGTTATTCAAACTCTTGCTCATCTTATCCCTGCCGTCAATGCCGACGACCTTCAATACCTCGGTATGTTTCACCTGGGGTTCCATTAAAACCTTGGTGTTATAGCGATAATTAAAGGAACGCACGATCTCGCGCGCGAATTCAATATGAGGAGCCTGGTCGATGCCAACTGGCACAACATCCGTCTTGTAAAGCACGATATCGGCAGTCATCAGCACGGGATAGCCGACCAGTCCGTAATTGATATTTTCGGGCTGCTGGCGAATCTTCTCTTTAAAGGTGGGCAGGTCTGTGAGCTTGCCCAGCTGAGTAACCATCGAAAGATAGGTGTGCAGTTCCAGCACTTCAGGGACATGCGACTGCACAAACAGAATCGACTCTTCAGGACGAATGCCCGCCGCGAGCCAGTCCAGCGCCATTTCAAAGGTATTCAATTTCAGGTCCTGCGTGGTCTCCACCGTCGTTAACGCGTGGACATCCACAATGCAATACACGCAATCGTATTCATCCTGCATCGAGACATAATTATTGATCGCCCCGAGATAATTCCCCAAATGCTGGCGTCCCGTGGGGCGCGCGCCCGAAAAAACTCT
>CAZEGE010000123.1:0-8848 GCA_964511765.1 uncultured Anaerolinea sp. | reverse complement strand
TATTTTTTTAAGTCGGCTTCGCTCATATCTTTTCGTGCCGAGGTGACGTATAACTCGTTCATGTCCCTGCCGCCAAAAATACACGAGGAGCTAAGCCAGGCAGGGATGGAAACCTGTTCCAATAATTTGGCTGTGCTGGGACTCCATTGGGTCACCTGCGCCCCGCCCCACATGGCAATCCAAAGGTTGCCGTCCATATCACAGGTCATGCCGTCCGGCCAGCCAAGCGCCTCGGGAACATGAATCACCACACGCGGGTTTGCAATCTGACCTGTGCTCACGTCATAATCAAAGGCTTTTACTTTACGCGTGGGCGTATCGATGTAGTAAAAGGTTTTATAGTCAGGACTCCATGTCAAACCATTTGAGATTCTAATGCCGTCGAGCAAGCGCGTGGTGTTTTTCCCATCGAATGAGTACAAGACGCCGTTGGAATCCTTCTCACTCATATCCAGTGTGCCGGCGAGGAAGCGGCCAGCAGGGTCACACTTGCCGTCGTTGATCCGATTGGTAGTCGGTTCGCTCAAAGAGGCAAGTACCCTTTCGCGGGCAGAAGCAGGCTCAAAGTCTGCGAAGCTGAGGCGTTTGCCAAGGAGGAGATGTCCGTTCCTGCATGGAGCAAGACACCCGATAAAGTCATCCAATTGGGCGAGGAGTTCAATCCCCGCATAAACACGCTTTTCAAGGATATCAACCCAGTAAAGGGTTTCAGTCTTTGCGTCCCATGCCGGACCTTCGCCAAGCGTCGCTTTCGCATCGAATATCAATTCGGCTTGCATACTAAAACCAATCCCGCTTGTAAAAGATAAAGGTGGCGACCGCGGTCAGGCCCAGCGACATACCGATCACGGTCAGGAATGCGAATGGATGCCCCTCGCCGGGCAGGGTGACATTCATACCGTAAAAGGATGCCACGATGGTCGGCATGTTAAGAATGATCGTGAGCGCTGCGAGCGCTTTCATGACGCCGTTCAAATTATTGGAAATAATGGAGGCGAAGGCATCCATCATGCCGGAAAGGATTTCTGTGGCAATGCTGGTCATTTGAATGGCCTGCTGGTTTTCGGTCAGCACATCCTCCAGCAGGTCCTGATCTTCTTCATAATAATTGAAAAGCTGGGTGCGCTGCACACGCTCCATCATCACTTCGTTTGAACGAAGTGCGGTTGCAAAATAGGTAAGACACTTTTGATATTTGAGCAGTTCCAATACTTCGCGGTTGCGCGTGGATTTTTGTAATTGATCCTCCACCAATTCAGTGGAACGGTTGATCTCACGCAGCAGGTTCAAATAACGCGCGGACGTTTCAAGGAAGATATACAAGGCAAGGCGGTAACGCTTACCTGTTTTCATCAAGCGATATTTACCGTTTGTCAGCACCTTGAGAATACCGCTGTCATAACGACAGACGGTTATGATCCTGTTCCCCAGGATCATAATGCCAAGCGGAACGGTTATATATGGCACGTCGCTTTCAGGCTGGTGGTGGGGAATGCGAAGCAGGATGAAGGTGTATTCTTCATCGCGTTCCATGCGGGCCATTTCATCCTGATCGAGTGAATAATTAATATAGTCCATATCTATCCCCCAGTTGACCAGCTTTTCGATCTCTCCGGGCGTTGGGTCTACCACATTGACCCATGCGCCGTTCGCGATCATATCAAGTTTTTCGAGCCCCTGCCCCGTGGTCTTGTAAATGCTCAGCATGATTGCCTCCTTGCGTGAAATTCCATCACGCAGGGACGCACGTGCAACTACGTGATGCTGGAAATTAAATTAAATATTTGCCGCCCGCATATACTGGGCGGGTTATTATCAGAAGAACTAAGATCGCTCTCATCCGTGTGATACATGGTTTCCTTGCTTCTTAAGCGTGATTATTTTACGCCCGTTGCTGAAAATGCACAACGGTATTTTCAAATGGATAAAAAACATCGCCCCAATCGGTATGACCTTCGCTTTTAACGGCATACACCGCGTTCTCACGCGGTGTAGCCAATAGACCAACTCAGAGGGAGGAGAGAGTTTGGAAGAGTAACTTTCGGTTACTCAATTACACAGGGTCAAGATCAGGGTTCGTGCCGCACAAATCACAGGCTGGCTTTTCCATCATGTTACATTCAAGGGCGCAGGAGCAACGGCGGGCAGCGATACGCGGGGGCTGTTCGGGTAAATGGTCGGCCGGCAGAATCAATTCATTTTCGATGGATATTTCATGACCGACATGTTCGCAGTATTTGATTTTTTCAACGTGCCAAATCTTTTCTGCCATAACAGCCTCCTAACTCTGATACCGCTAGTTTAAAAGAAAAGCGTCCCGCCTGCCAGTGACAGGCGTCACAAACTCACATGACGAAACACCTATTTAGGATGTGATAAGTCCTTATTTTTCCGCCAACTTATAGACGCCACCCGCATCGCTTGCCAAATAGATTTCACCGGATTCATCCTGACCAAACGATGTGATCGTCATTCCCGCTTCAAACAGGAGTTGAGACTGCCACTGACCATCCGAGCGCATCAATCCCCAGACATGGCCTTTGCAATAATCTCCGTACAGGTAGATGCCATTCCATTCAGGCATCCCGCCGCGATATACATACCCGCCTGTGACGGAGCAGCCGCCAAGGGTATCTGCATGGCCGTATTCCGCAACAGGAAGTAACAAGCCGGGTTGAATCTGGCCATCATATCCATGATTGCCTTCCATGATACTCCAGCCGAAGTTTGCGCCGCCGCCTGAACCGGCTGGGAGATAGTCAATCTCCTCCCATTCGCCCTGACCTACATCCCCGATCCAGAGATCGCCGCTTGAACGATCAAAGGAGATGCGCCAGGGATTGCGCAAGCCGTAAGCCCAAACTTCATTTCCAAATGGGTTATCAGATGGAATGGTATACGGATCACCGCTGTTTACATCGATCCGTAGGATTTTGCCGAGCAGACTGGTCGTGTCCTGTCCGTTTTTGTGCGGGTCGCCTGCCAGACCTCCGTCGCCCAGGCTGAGATAGAGATAGCCGTCGGGACCAAATACTACCGCGCCGCCATTATGATTCGAATAGGGCTGTTTAACCTTCATTAAAATGGATTCACTGCCGGCATCGGCAATATTACCGCCCGCCTGAAGACGGGAGATAAAGGTATCCCCGCCTCTACCGGTGTAATTGACATAAAAATAGCCATTCCGTTCATAGTTTGGATGAAAGGCCAAACCCAGCAATCCCATTTCGTTGCCGTCATCATTTACCCGCTCTTCGATATCCAGAAAAGGCTGTTCGAGCAATTGACCGTTTTCATAAATACGGATCGCTCCGTTTTTTTCAATGATGAATAACCTGCCCGAACCATCAAACGCGGATTGCACATCCACAGGTCGGTTAAGTCCACTGGCAATCAGGCGCCATTCGTAATTTTTTGCGTTGGGGAAGTCGCCGACATTCAAAGGAAAGGAATCTGTCTGCGGTGGAATTGCAGTTTCAAACTGGGGCTGGGAATCTGTTTGGGAGGCCGGAACAACCGTCGGCGGGGTGAGGGGCGTGATGATCGGGGAAACGGTTTCCGCCAAGCCTCCACAGGCGAGAATTGGCAGAGCCAATAAAATCAGAAAACGTTTCATTTTTATTTTTATTCTTTTATGTCTGTGGCTTCCGCATCCACAATATCTTCCTGCGTGTCGCCGCCATTCATATTGCCGGCAAGTTCCTTCATGTGTTCCGCCACAACTTCAGGCGGACAGAGTTCGGTAAAGAGATACGAACCGAGCCAGAGCAGGGCGGCATCATCGACTGCACCGATGATGGGGATGGAAATGGCATCAATGGGCGAAATCAGATAAATGAGCGCCCCAATCGGAATCAGTTTGGCGAAAATATTCACGCGGCTGTCACCCATCAGGCGAAAGATGAGCTTCAGTTTAATTATCACATCACGGATCATGCCGCCATCTTGTACAACCGTGATATTGGATGGTTTCTTTTCTGCCATTTAAATCTCCTCTTAGAAAGTGTTTCTATTATATTCCATTTGCAAGGCAGGCCCGATTCATATACGGACTTCAATTTTATGAGGTGCAGGCAGGTAATATTGGAATATTTCAGGGCGTCACAAATACATGACAAATATCACTTTTTTGGAGGGCTTCTCATGGAGATGCTAATTGATTTTCCCGGCGGGTCAAGAGTGGATGCGCACTTTGGCTCGCATACTGTTCCAACCGACCAACCCCCTGTAAGTAGCGCGCCGATGCCATTTGAGTTATTTCTCGCATCCATTGGCACATGCGCAGGCATTTATGTGCTTGGTTTTTGCCGTCAGCGCAATTTACCCACCGAGGATATTCGCATCGTTCAACGCAATCATCCCAACCGGAGCGGCATGATCGAGAAAATAGATCTTGAAATCCAGGTGCCGCCCAGCTTCCCCGCACAATACTACGAAGCGCTCGTCCGTTCGGCAGAGTTGTGTAAAGTGAAGAAGACCCTGGAGCAGCCACCCGTATTTGAGGTGACAACAAAACTTGTTGAAGTTGTGTAAGCAAAACAGACAGTCATTTTCGGAATGACTGTCTGTTTTTAACGGTAAAATCGCCGCATGCCTTATCTGATCGACGGACATAATTTAATTCCAAAAATCGGGCTGCACCTCGAGTCCATGAATGATGAAATGGAACTGGTTGCCATCCTGCAGGAATTTGCGCGCCTCAAACGCCAACAGGTGGAAGTCTATTTTGATGGAGCGCCCGCGCCTCACGCCGGAACCCGAAGCCTGGGCACCATCCGAGCGCATTTTATCCGCCTCGGGCAAACCGCCGACAACGCCATCCGCGACCGCCTGAACAAGATGGGGAAATCTGCCAAAAACCTGATCGTGGTATCTTCCGACCGCGAAGTACAAAATGCGGCACGGAGTCATCAAGCGCAATTCGTTTCCGCTGAAGAGTTTGTAAAACTGTTAAAAGCAGCCATGACCTCCATGCCGAAAACCAGCGCGGATGACAAAAAACTTCCAGCGCATGAAGTGGATGAATGGCTGCAGCTCTTTCGTGATAAAAATCTCTAATTCAGACCAACTCACTCCAAATTCTTATATTATTTTAATGTAATCAAGATAAAAAAGGTGTATATTCTATTCATTGACACCTGCCCTCCCTTTATTGGTATTTAGGTGTCTCCCGCCGCCATGACTAGCATGTCCCCCCCATGCTAGCTGGCGGCGGAACCTTTTTGCCCTCACCACTTCGACAGGCTCAGTGCGCCGCCTGTCCTCCCCCAAATCCCACAGAACGGATTTGGGGGAGGCTTCTTTGAGGCTATAATTTGCGGCATGAAAACCGTTTTCACCTTGGTCCCTTCCCCAAATCACGAATACCCCGATCATCCCGAAAGACCGGGCAGGCTGGAGGTGCTTGAACCTCAACTCGATTCGCGCATCACAGGTGCGGAACGCATTGAACCGATCCGCGCAGGGTACGAAGAGGTCGCGCGTGTACATACACTAAAAATGATTCGGGCCATTGAGGAGGTTTGCAAGCAAGGGATGGGAATCATTGACTCTGCACCCACCTACGTCACAGATACATCCTTTAAGGATGCCATGCTCGCGGCCGGCGGAGTCATCGCCTGCGTGCAGGCCGTGGTCCATGGCGATGCAAGGAATGCGTTTGCCATTGTCCGTCCGCCGGGACATCATGCCGAGCCGCAGCGCGCCATGGGATTTTGCATTTTCAACAATATCGCCATCGCCGCCCAGGACGCATTGGCAAATGGAACGGAGCGCGTGATGGTGATCGATTACGACGCCCATCACGGCAATGGCACGCAGGCCGCAGTTATGAATGACGAGCGGGCTGGTTTTATTTCCACGCATCAATGGGGCATCTACCCCGGCACAGGCTGGATCAACGACGCACCACATGCCAGAAAACGCATTGCAAATGTCCCGCTCCATGCAAATGCGGGGGATGAAACCTTCACACGAATCAGCGATGAAATTTTCAAACCGATGGTAGAAGCATTCCGTCCGCAGATTTTGTTGATCTCGGCGGGGTTTGACGCGCATTGGAATGATCCGATCACTTCGCTGGGGCTTTCCACACAAGGCTATTTCAACATATCCAGGAACCTGGTTGAAATGGCAGAGGAATATTGTCACGGCAAAATCGTCTTTGTGCTTGAAGGCGGCTATGACCCGCATAACCTCGCTCATGGGGCGGCAGCCGTTTTCGACGCATTGACCCACCGTCCGTTTAAGAATGAGGCGAATGATCCATCGCCGTATGCCGATCCCGATCACGAGGCGCGCATCCATGAAATCTTAAACTGGCACGGCTTCGCACAATAAAATGGTTATGATGTAAAATCTATTCTTGCAAATACACTCGCAAAAAACAGAGGAGTGAGAGATGGTCAGGAGAGAAAGCAAGGGGTTTGTGCAGCTTGAATGGGTCTGCCCAAACTGCAATGGTCGGAATCCAGGTTCGATAAAAACATGCGAGTTGTGCGGTGCGCCTCAGCCAGAGAACGTACAATTCCAGCGCGCGGCAGATGAAAAAATCGTAACGGATGAAAAACTTGTCCAGGCTGCAATAGCAGGCGCGGATATTCACTGCGGATTTTGCGGCACGCGCAACCCCGCCAACGCTGTGACTTGTTCGCAATGCGGCGGGGATTTGAAGGAGGGCAAAGCGCGTCAGGCGGGACAGGTTTTGCAAGCGGCATCGACTCCGCTGAAAGTTGTCACCTGCACCAATTGCGGGGCCGAAAACCCGGGCACCGAACACGTCTGTGCCAAATGCGGTTCGCCCCTGCCGCGAGCCACAGCGCCGCAGCCTGAACCTGTGCAGGCAAAAGCCGCCGCCGCACAAATAGGCGCGGATAAGAAAAAACCGAACTGGTTGTTATTCGGCGGGATCGGCGCATTTCTACTAACCTGTTGTATTGCGATTCTTTTCCTTTTTGTATTCCCGACAAAATCCGTGCAGGGGACGGTCACCGATGTGCACTGGCTGACATCGGTCCCCGTGCAGGAGCTGCAGGCGGTCAATTATTCAAATGAACGCGGCAGCCCTCCTTCGGATGCTTATAATCTTTCGTGCCACACAGAGAGCCAGGAAGTTTGCGAAGACAAGACGATTGACAAAGGCAACGGATTTGCCGAGGTCGTGAAAGAATGCCATACTGAATCTGACGAATATTGCAGTTACACTGTGGATGAATGGAAGACCTTTCAGACCTACACGTTGGAGGCCCATGACCTCTTCCCAGTCTATGAAAACCCGCACGTCCCCAGTAACCAACGGCTGGGTTCAGCCTCTGAGGATTTGACGGTTTACTTCAGCACATCCGACGGACAGGAGACTTATTCACCGGACTCTCTCAATGAATTTCAGCAATACCAAATCGGCAGTGTATGGATGTTGAAGATGAATGCAATGGGCGGGGTTGTTTCGGTGGAAAAGTAGCATGTAAGAAGTGGGAAGCAGAGAAAACTCCTGGCCTTTTCAGGAGTTTTCTCTTTATAATGACCCCATGGATAAATCAATTGCGATCATCGGCGGCGGACCTGCGGGGCTTATGGCCGCGGAGGTTTTAAGTCAGCATGGCCTGATAGTGAATGTATATGATTCGATGCCGTCGCTGGGACGCAAGTTTTTGATGGCGGGCAAGAGCGGATTGAACCTGACGCACTCGGAGCCATTCGAGAAATTTATCTCGCGCTATGGAAATCGAAGTAAATATGTTGAAGCCTGGCTAAAAGATTTTTCACCGGAAGACCTGCGCGAGTGGGCGCGCGGACTTGGGATCGAGACTTTCGTTGGCACATCGGGACGTGTGTTTCCTGTGGAAATGAAAGCCAGTCCGCTGTTGCGGGCGTGGTTGAGGCGGTTGGGGGAGGCAGGGGTGAATGTCCTTTTGCGTCACAAGTGGATTGGGAATATCTCCGCCGAGGACGGCGGAGTAAGCATAATGTTTGAAACGCCTGATGGAATCAAAATTATAAAAGCGGATGCCGTGATTCTGGCGCTCGGGGGCGGGAGTTGGGCAAGACTCGGCTCGGATGGCGCCTGGGTCGATTGGCTGGAGCATGCTGGAGTTAAGGTGGAAGCTTTGAAACCATCCAATTGCGGATTCGATGTGGCTTGGAGTGCCCATTTTCGGGAAAAATTTGACGGTCATCCGATCAAAACGGTGGTTTTATCATTTGGGTCGTTTCGTCAGCAGGGCGAGTTTATTGTCACAAGAGAAGGCGTGCAGGGAGGTTTGATCTATGCGGCTTCCGCGTTGATGCGTGACGAAATTTACAAAAACGGAGAAGCGATCATGCAGTTGGACCTTGCGCCCGCTAAAATGGAAGCGCAGTTGATCGAGCGCTTATCGAAGCCGCGCGGATCGCGCTCGATGGCGAGCCATTTGGAAAAAACGGTTGGGATGAAAGGCGTAAAGGCGGGCCTGCTGCGTGAATTCGTGCCGAAGGATGACTTCATAAATATGGGACGGCTGGCGTTTTATATTAAGCATTTGCCTATGCCGCTGATCGCGCCGCGTCCGTTGGATGAAGCCATCAGCAGCGCCGGCGGCGTGTCCTTTGAAGCGCTGGATGAAAATTTGATGCTGCGTAATTTGCCCGGCGTGTTTTGTGCAGGCGAAATGCTGGACTGGGAAGCGCCAACGGGCGGCTATTTAATTACAGCCTGTATGGCAAGCGGACGCACGGCAGGGTTGGGAGTGGCGAGGTATTTAAAGCAAACGTAATATTATCTTTTACCTGAATTAAAATGCACTAATTTATTCCAATCAATCCTGCCATCTGTGCAAAAATCATCCATAAACTCGTGAGTGAAGAGATTTAA
>CAZEGE010000122.1:3996-9088 GCA_964511765.1 uncultured Anaerolinea sp. | reverse complement strand
CGCGCCGCGTACGATCAAAAGCGGTGCAAATAGTAGGAGCAGCAATCCGGCCAGGCCCAGCCTGGGACACTGCGACTCGCAGGCGTATTTCGGGGTTGAGACACGCCGCCTGCAAATTTATATCCGCAATAGCCGCACACCTTGGCTTTGTCGGGAATCTTGTTTTCACAATTTGGGCAGATCATGATTTGACTCCTTGAATTTCGGATACCGCTATTTCACCGCATTGATTTATGGCAACCAATCAAATTCATACGAGACGCCTTCCACCAAAAGAAGCTGATTACTTCCATCGGAGTTGGCTACGTAAAGGTCATAAAGATTGTAATTATCGCTGCGCGATTCAAGGAACGCGATATATTCTCCATCCAGCGACCATTCCGGGCGACCGTCAACCGAATAATATGTCTGGTTACTACCATCAGCATTCATAATTTCAACGCCATTTCCTGAAAATATGATATTCTGCCCGTCCGGCGTCCAGCGAGGATAAAATTTTGAGCCAGTGTTATTCGTCAGCCGGGTCACACCTGTGCCATTCACATTCATCGTGTAGATTTCATTGTTTCCGTCGCGATCAGACACAAAAGCGATCTGTTGGCCATCCGGCGACCAGCTGGGGCTTTCATCATTTCTGGAATCATTGGTCAGCCGCATTTCTCCAATCCCATTAACGCTTGCAATGTAAATCTCATAATTACCGTCGCGATCGGAGACAAACAAAAGTTGCTGACCATCCGGCGACCAGAGCGGGCAATCATCATTGCCGGGGTTGTGTGTTATCCGTCTCTCACCGCTGCCATCCGCGTTGATGACATAAATCTCGTAATTGCCATGGCGCCCTGACACAAATGCAATCTGCTGACCGTCCGGCGACCATGCCGGGCATATATCATAACTGGAATTTTCCGTAAGCCGCGTTTGGCTGCCGCCATCGGCATCCATTACATATATTTGCGAATCCCCATCACGTTCAGAGACAAATACAATTTTCTTACCATCCGGTGACCCATCTGGCATTCTTCCGTCGTTAGTCAGCATTGTATGAGTACCACTGCCATCAATGTCCACTGTATAGATTGCGGTATCGCCATCATCCAAGTCACGCACCACGTAGACGATCTGTTTCGTCGCAGCGGCTTGGACGTTAATGTTCACAGTTAAGCTGAAGAATATTCCCTCATTGGCATCCTGTAGTGCATACCCCCCAATATAATTTCCCCCGGCATCAGGCGCGATTAAACTAACGGATAGATCCACTTCTTGCCCTGGCATGACGTTGCCTGGCAGCGCCTGGCTGCCCGCTCCTGTCATTTGGTCGCCGCTCAAGAAAATGACGAGGTAATCCGTCGTCCAAGTGCAGGTGCCAATGTTTTTAATTCGCCAGGATTTGGTGAAAGTCTGGCCCGGCGTCATGGTGGCACCGTCAGGAACGTCCAAATCGGAAATAAACTGCGCTACGTTGCAATTCGTTTGTTGCGTTGAAGGGACAGACGTGGGAGGCAGTGCCGTGGTCAAAGGCAACGTTGGCGCGAAACTTGGAGCAGGAGGCTCATTGGCCGCCGGCACCCTGAACTTGAGCAGCCAGTAACCCGCGCCCGCAAGCAGAACAAGGCAAAAAATTGCACCCACTCCTGCAATGGTTCCCCACCTCCAGGCCGGTACTGCGCCTGGGGCAGAAACAGGCTCTATGGTTGTCTTCGGCTGGTGCCCAGGCGCGGCCGCTTTCAGCCGATGCCCGCAGTGACCGCAGACTTTGGCGGTATTGGGGACTTCATTTCCACAGTTTGTGCATTTCATATTTGCCAATCCTTAATTTGAATCGTATTGGAAGATTATCCGCACGGTCAGGCCATTCGACCATTTCTAAGGCGATACACTTACGGTGTATTCGATCACCTTTCTCCCAGCCGGAAAGACCCCCTGGGTCACACCATCATCAATGTCCGACTTGAAGACCTTCACAGTGGTAACGATAAAGGTGCCAACGGGCCAGTCTTTAAGTACTGTAAATGTGTATGAGCAATAATGATGGTTCTGATTAGTCAGAAATTTTACGCCAAATTTAGATTGGGAAACCGGCTGACCATTTATATTAAATTCAAAATCCATCTGTGAGATATTTTGGCGAAGGATACTTTCGTTAGCCGCGCACCAACCTGTATTCCAAATGACAGATTGGGATTGACGCAGATTCACTGTGTAGGAAAAATAACTGCGCCCAGCCAGCAATCCCGAATTAAAGTCGGAGGCGAAATCTTCCAGGGTAATATCATTCATGGATGAAATCGTTTTTTGATTCACCCAGCTATCCCAAACTGTGTCGGCATCTGGAAAAAGTCCGACCCTCGGCAAGGGCACAGGGGACGGCGTAACCGTTGGTTGCATGGTCTCTGTCGGAGGCACCTCAGTCGGCATTGAGGTCGAAGTCGGTATCTGAGGAAAAGTCGGCATCACGGTTAATGCGGGCTGGTCTGACACAGCAATTGGAAGATTGTTCCCCAGAAAATTCAAAGTTAAGATAATGAATCCAATTATTACAGCGACCAACGCCCCACCTAACCCCCAAACCCAACTCGGCAAACTTTGTTTTACCATCCCTGATTGCGCAACTGTTATCGGTGCATCTAATTTCAGCCTATGCCCGCAATGACCGCACACCTTGGCGATATCGGGAATTTTGCGTCCGCAATTTGGGCAGATCATTTTCGGCTCCTCTCAACTGAATCAATGAAATTAACGTAACTCTTCGACCACCAACTCTGATATATCGGGGATTTGCAAGTCGGAGCAATCTACAACCGATGATTTGAATGGCCCACTGACCTCCAACGACAATTCGTGCTGGCGATCCGAGATCGGAAATTCAAAACCCGCAAGCGTCTGGTCATTGGCGCGTATCGTCACGTAATCGTCACGAGCCTCAACCTGAAATGTTACCTTGCTTGAATTCAATGCCGCAGAGGTTGTTTCTCGAATAATCGTGTTAGTCCTGTCATCACTAAGAGGTGATCCAACCCAAAATTGACTGTCGCGATTAACAGAGACCTCCAACCAGTCAATAGGGCTTGGCCCAAAGTGATCCACAACATCGAAGGCAAATTTATTGCAATTATTAAAATCACTTCGATTGACCTGTTCGTATTGAAAGGTGATTCGGAAACTCCCTTTTGTGGTGGCGAGATTCATATAGGTTCCGGTTACCTCCTGAAGATTGCTGTTCTCATAAACAGTCACCCATTGAGGTCCCAGCGTGGCAGTAGGCAGAGGTGTGATGGTAGGCGGCGCTTGTTGCGTAAACGTAGGTGGCTGTGTTGGGATGGCGGCTGGCGGAGGGTTGGTAGGCGGAAGGTCAGCGGGCGTATTGCCTTTAAGTAATTGCATGATAGCAAAAATGGCGACACCTGAAAGTAAAACCAGTCCCCCAATCAGTCCCCAAGCCCAACCAGGCAGACCTTGTTTTGCTGTCGTTGGTTGCGCAACAGATATTGGCGTAACAACTTTCAACCGATGCCCGCAGTGACCGCACACCTTGGCGGTATCGGGGACTTCTTGATTACAGTTTGGGCAGATCATTATGTGCCATCTCCTTCTAATCCTGTAAATATCCTGATAATTTTCAGGAAACCCTTCAGCGTTTTAGAGCGATATTGACGTTATCAAAACCGACAGCAATGTTATTACCAACACCCCAGGTCAAAGAACTTTTGGCGCTGTCTATTATCCAGGAGAAGACATAAAAAAGGTTTTCTCCGTTCAACGTTACACTAATAAGCCCCTCAGGAATACTTTCGATCACAAGGTGATTTGTATCCCCAATTTTCGTTGTGAGCAGAGGAGTCACTTGACGTTCTACAATTTTCTCTGCTGAAACATACTCAAAACTTGTCGTATCTATAGAATAAACGGAAATCTCATATTCCCCATTTGCATATAAATATATCGAAAGTTGCGCATATGGCAAGGAGGGATCTGCAAAGGCAGTGAATATTTCAATCGAATGAAAACCATCAAATGCATCTGACGTTTCAAGGAAGCGGAAGTCGTATTCAACCTTAAATGCCCCCGAAAGCTCTGGGCCGATTTGTCTGTTTGTTATACCTCCCCCCTCCATAACCATCTGATATTCTTTATTCTCTTGATCTGAAAAATCCTCTTTGAATATCACTTCCCACTCCGAATCAGTGACGGAGTCTGGTCCTGCCGTAGAGATTTGTTCTGTTGATGGGGGGGGCGTTACCATTGAAATGACTACCGGTGTATCTAAGACTTCGGGAACTCCTTTGTTTTGTTTGATAAAAAGAGTGGTACCGAGGACGGCAACAAGAATACAGAAGAAGGCCACCGCACCGATCCACCCCCATTGCAAGCCGCGCTTTGTAGGTGTAACTGGAGGGGGTGTCGCAATCGACGCAGGCGCTACCTTCAGCCGATGCCCGCAGTGACCGCACACTTTGGCGGTATCGGGAACTTCATGTCCACAGTTGGTGCATTTCATTTCATTCTCCTTTTGATCATTATTAATGAATGGTGATTACTTCCACTTGCCCTGTTTTACGATCCACTATGACAACCGCTCCAACGGTAAATTGCATCGCTGTTCCGTTTTCATCCTGCGCGTTGATGACGCTGGTATAGGTATATGACATGAGTGTTTCCCCGTTTTCATTTTCATATTCACTCACCTGCGGCGTAACATTTGTCAATTCGGGGTAGTACGCCTGTATGACTGCATCGGCCTTGCTCCTGGCATCCGCCTTGGAAACGGGGTATTGCAGGCGGTCAAATCCCACAGCTAGGAACGCCGCCAAAACCGTGAAAACAAGAAAGGCAATGGCAGCTCGTTTAAAATTCAGATTCAAAGGAAACCGACCTGCCTTCGCAATTAATCCCCGCGCACGCGATGGTTGTAGTGAAGCGCCGCACTCCTCGCAAAATTGAATGCCGGGGCGATTGGCGTGTCCACAGGACGGACAGGCTGTTTTCGCAGGCTTCAGCGCGGACCCGGCGCGCGCAGGGCTGCCCAGCGCATGACCGCATTCCTCGCAGAATTTCACCTCGGGGCGATTGGCGTGTCCGCAGGATGGGCAGG
>CAZEGE010000122.1:0-3896 GCA_964511765.1 uncultured Anaerolinea sp. | reverse complement strand
CATTCCTCGCAGAATTTCACCTCGGGGCGATTGGCGTGTCCGCAGGATGGGCAGGTCATTCCTTCATGTTTAACCGTAGACTCAATTCGCGCAGGTTTGTCCAACGCTTGCCCGCACTCCTCGCAAAATTTCACGCTTGATCTATTCTCAAAGCCGCAATTTTTACATTTCATGCCGCCTCCTTGTTACTCATCATAAGGACTAGCGATCCAGTTGAACCACATGTTGAACATTGACCCGGCGCAGGGTTCATCGAGAAGTTTTTCTCCGGCGATGATCCAGCCGCCGCAAAACCATTCCTTCTCTTTGCCCGTATCCTCATCCACATGTCCTGGAATTATGTTGCCATGCCATGCATACTCGGGCGGATCGAGATAGCCGGGCAGTACGTCAATCAACTGATACTGGGTAACCATCTCCCCTACGTTGTGGGATATGGGAGTGTAAGGCAGACCGTAATGCATTTCGCCGCAATCTTCTGGGTTAACGGTAAAGAACTTTATATTCCACCAATTATCTTTTCCAACCTCGATCACCCATGGATAATCTTCACAAGCGTTGGCTGTGGGATACGAGGCATGTTTATCCTGAGAAATATACACAATCGGATGCGTCTCGCTGTAAAACTGAAGTCCGTTCCTGATCTCTGTTCCAATCGGAATCGGGTCGCCCTCATCAGCAAAGCCTTCATGATGCCGCTTCCAATCAACGTGGGTCAGGGTCCAGTTCTCGGCGGGGCCTGATCCTGCCACAAAAATGCGTAGGGCTTCCGTATCTCCTGGGTGGCCCAACAATGCGGGTCCCAGCGACTCACCATGCAGGAAATTTCCGGCCGCCATTGCTGCACTTATACAGATAGGTAAAGAGTATGGCACTAAGCAGCTAGACCCCAGGACAAGCCCAACCTTCGTTCTCTCCCATCCAGAGTTGATATCAATTTCATCCGGGCCATAGTCTTCGGGATAGGTCATGACAAGTGTCATAAAAGCACCCTGCACGCCATACAATTCTGCCGGGCTGACCTGCCAATAAACATCAAAAGCCGGGTTTCGGCCCGTCGCAAAAGCTTTCTCCCCTGGGTGAAAAATCAGGTACGGTTTGAATCTCTCAACCAGGTCATGCTCGGTCTGATCGGATATTGCATCACCGTCGCAGTCCTGCTGGTCACCACTCGGACAATTTTTCAACGGTTTGAGTGGATTGTCCGCCGCTTCAGGCAGGGGCGCCAAATTACCACTTTGATAAACACCCAAATAGGGTCCCTTTTCAGGCAAGCCATAATAGATAAAGGAATGGTAAGTCTTGTAGTCGTATGGGGTGGACAGCCCTTGTTCTCTTTGATAATCGTTTTTGGCAGCCCAAAATGAGGTCGCCGGGTCATCGAAACGGTTTCGGTAGTAATACTGGGTGAAAGCACCGCTGTAACGAGTGGTGCTAAAATCGGCAAGAACATTGGGGACGCCGTTATAGGGGCGGATGTTCTTTCCCACATAAAACATATTGTTACCTGTGAGACCAATAAAGTGATGAGCGCCGCTGTTTAACATTGCCAAAGGGATGGTATTGTAGACCTGCCTGTCGCCAACGCTTAAGTCCGCGCTGGTTGGCAGAAGGGCAAAAACATGTGCGCCCGCCGGAATGGATTGCGCTTCCTGAGCGTTATAAGCTGAGATCAGTGCAGAGTCTGGGGCGGCATTCCGGGCATACCAAGTAGAATTCACAGGGATGAGGCCGTGAATGAGAATATCCCTCGCGTTGAGCATGGTTCCCACGCTTGAAGTTGCCGCATCGCTGCCCATGGAATTAACCAGATCATCAAGGCGTATCAGTTTTTGATCGACGGCGGCAGGATTATATTGCCAGGTCGAATACACTGGGCTGATCAGATAGGTTACGGATCCTGCTTTATCTTTCAGGATATCATCCAGATATAGCGGGTCTTCCGATAAAGATAGGTCAATATAATTCTGGTAGAAATTCAAACGATGCGCAGAACTCTGAAGTGTACCGAGTACAACCCCGCCTTCGGGCGGCTCCACTCCAGAAGCAAGGGCTTCGATGTAGTTCAGCATTAGGTCTGTGCTGTGCCCATCGGGCAGACGGGTGATGACAGTATCTATACTTATATAGGTGTCGCTGATCAAGTCGGCATAATAATCGTCAGTGGCGATCCAGTCCTCGAGACCGGTAGGATCGGGAAGCTGAGGCATGGGAATCACGTCCGGTCCGCCGATGATCGCGATGGCAGCCAGGGGCGAGCGCCCGTCAATTCCAATTTGCCATTTCAGCAATTCCGATGAAATGGCTTGCTTGACCTCATTGAAAGTGTATCCCCCCTGTGGGTAACGTTCCGCCATATCAAGGAAGGCGGGTTTCCCCTCACAATCCACCATTCCCGATTCATAATATTGCTTTAGAGCGGTTTTGACCTTCTCCCAACCGTTGGGGTCCCCGGTTGAAATTGCCAGGTAGTTCGAATCTGTAACGATCAGAATCATTCCCAGCTTGCCGGTAGGGTCGCAGTCTGGTTTTTGGGTGGGTGTCGGTATGGAAGTTGGGATGAGAGTCGCCGTGGGTATGGGTTCTTCAACATAGATCGTCAAACTCTGGTTGTGCCATAGCCCGTCCTGCCCGAAGACCTCAAGCACGTACGTGGTTGTTTTCGTTGGACAAACGTCAACTGTCGCCGAATTATAAGTAGTCTGACCGTTCCAGTACACAGTTGCATTCGAGACATCCCAATGGATCGTCGTACATTCGCCCAGTTTTAAGTTATACGTATCCGCCCAGAAATTAACATCGGATGTTGCCGGGGGTATGGATGTGGAAGTAATACTGCGCAATGTCGGGGTTTGTGTGATCCGGACGGGCGTTTGGGTTTGGGTAATATAGGCGGGCGTTTTCGTGCGCGTTGGCGTAATTGGTTCCTGGCCCTCAAGATAGATCTCCAATTCGACTCCGCCGTCGTCCTTTGGACAACGGGTTGCAGGTTCCACCTCGACAGTGGCATAATCGGCGCCGACAGGAATGGGAGCCTCGAGCCACTCGGTCGGGACATCATATTGATCAAACAAGGCGCTAGCCAACTTTGCCGATTGGTTGGAGGAGTAGACACGTACCCAACCTTCACAAAAATTTCCCGTAATATCAATGACTCGCACCCAAAGTTTGAAATTCCCTATGCTCCCTCCTCCCTTGTGATAAACATAGACTTGGAATACATTACCGCTATCAAGTTCATGAAAACTCGCCTCTATGACTGCCGACTCGCCTCCAGCCAGCTCGATCTCCGTTTCCCCCTGAGCCAAAGCAGTTAATACCTGACCAGAGCCCCACAAGCAGATAAGAATGACCGAAGAAACAATTTGCCAGAAAATTCTCTTCTTCATGGGTTTCTCCATTACTACACGGGTACATATACTTTGCGCGGGAACAAACTGCGCTTTTTAACGCCAGGACGCCAAGGCGCAAAGTGGCTTTTTCCTTCGCGTCTTGGCGACTTTGCGTTAAAAAACCAACGCTGGAAAACCGCAACTTGTGACCGTGTTCAGTATAGCTCTGCCGAATCATCACCTCCAAAATCTATTAGTAAATCGAAATATATCCATACTACACAAAATTCATCGTGTTACGCTAGTGACGATTGTCATGTTCTGGTTAATTCCGCCCAACAAAAAAGGACGTCTCTTAAGAGACGTCCTTTTTTTGTTTGGAATATCTACTTGAGCTTTATGCGTGGTTTCTTACCGCTGCCGCTTCCACTTAGACTTCTGCTGCTCGTCGCGTTCGCTGTGTTCGCGATTTTAACCTTCCCTTTTTGCTTCATACCGCTGAACAACCCCGCGCCGCGTACGATCAAAAGCGGTGCAAATAGTAGGAGCAGCAATCCGGCCAGG
>CAZEGE010000121.1:7579-9294 GCA_964511765.1 uncultured Anaerolinea sp. | reverse complement strand
GGTCGTATTTCGGGTCGCGGTCGTTCCAACTGATCAGGTTGAGTTCCTTGGCCCACCCCGAAGCGGACTTGGACAATACACCGACATTTTTGATGATCTCATATTTGATTTCGGACATGGCAGGTCTCCTCGAAGTTCAATTCACACATATCTATTTTTTACCAATCACCAAGACGAATTCTTTTATCCATCAAGATTGCATAAATATAAGATGGGCCGCGAAGGTTTTGTATCATTGTTGTGTCAGGAAGCGGAACCATGCTAAATGCTTTTTCAAAATTGGATTTTGGGATTTGTTGATTGGTTCGGTCAGGTATAACGTGGCCAGACTCAACTTTATAGATAAACTCACCGCCTCTTATTTGTTCGAATCTTTCACCTGAATGTGTTTCAATTCTTTGCCATACCTGATCAAAATTGATCATAAAACACCTCGCTGTTTAGTAAATTGAATTTCATAAATATTCGCGCCAGATCAACCCACCTCATACACCTTCAACACCTCATCCCCATAGTGATTGATGACCTTGACCGCGATCTTGCCTTTATTGGCAGGTTTCTCGAAGGGGATGGATTCGTCCGTGTAGAGCGCGCTCCAGGCGGATTCGTCGATTTCGGCGCGGAGGGCGCGTTTGAGTTTGTCGTAGGGTTCGTCGGCGCCGGTGAAGTAGGCATGGCGGACGATGAAGGTTTCTTCGTTGTAGTCGGTGTCGATGAACCAGCAGGCGATGTCATCGGTGGTGTTGGAGCGGATCTCGCCAGTGGTGGGGTCGTAAACGTCGAGGCCGCGCAAAATGACTTTGTAACGGCCATCCGCCCCACGGTCAATGGAGAGATCGGGTTCGCCGAAGACCATGAAGAGGTTGCCCGCGCCCGTCTTCTTGAGCAGTTCGTCGCCCATGGCCAGGTCGGGGTTCATGCGCGCGGGCAGGACGGTCAGTTTGCCGTAGCGTTTGGTCTCTTCGCCCACGTGCGGGTCGAAGGCGAATCCGCAGACGATGAGCAGGTCGAAGTCCACGCCGCGCAGGGATTCTTTGGCGGCCTCCTTCACTTGTTCGGGGCTGACTGTTCCGAGTTCGGGACCGATCGAGATGGCGGCGCGACGCGGGGTTCCGTCCTGTTCGGTGTATTCGCCGATGGCGTGGATCCAGACGCCCGCGTAGGGTTCGAGGCGGTCGAATTTCAGGCGCTGTTTTTTGACGGTGTTTTGGACGCCCGCGCTCTTGAGGTTTTCGAGGATGGTTTGGGTGAAGTCCTGCGTGTTGAGGGTGTCTTCCTTGAAGGCGGTGGCGGGGTCGTCTGCGGCGAGGACGCGGTGAGGGGAGAGGCTTTCGACGGTGAAGGGACCCGCGACGCGGATGCGCTTTTTGTCTTCGTAGGGTTTGTCGTAGAGGAATTCGGTATCGGCGCGGCGGGCGATGGTGGCGTCGATTTCCTTCTGGCGGGCGCGGCGCAGGTCCCAATATTTTTGTAGTAACGACTTTAGTCGTTCGTTATCTCTTGGCACTTCCCACTCTTCCCATTTTTTCTTGGCGACTTTGTTGATCACGGCGCGCAGTGCATCCAGTTCGGGTTGATATTTGGCGTGGATTTCGTCGATCTCTTCGTTGTTGGCAATGGATTTGAGCGTGACATGCGGGACGCGTTCGTAAACAAATCCGCGTTTGATGTCGCTCGTCGTAAACACTTCAGTCGTTCCAAACGTGCGACTTGCA